>JAKDLQ010000138.1 GCA_030452775.1 Micrococcales bacterium
GTAGTCGTGTCGATGAGCAGATCGGCGCGGTCTCTCGTCCGGTCGCGTTCGAACAGCGCCGACTCCTGGGCCGCCCACTGCTCCCAGTGGGGGCGGTATGCCTCGCCATCCCGGGCGAGCCCTCGGCGTAGCCGTTGCTCGCGGTCGGCGTCGAGGAAGACGCGCACAGCGGCATACTCCCCCGCGGGGAGCACGCTGGAACCGCACCCTTCGATGACGAGGAATGCAGCTGGGTGCACGGGGTGCTGATCTGCCCACTCCGAGAGCGACCAGCCCCATCGCCGGTATGCCGCCGGGCTCCCCTCGGCGAGCGGGCGCAGGACCAGCTCGGTGAGGATCTCGACGGACTCGGCGAGACCGTCCCACCCGGGATAGATGTGGTCCATGTGGATGATCTGTGCCCCGAGGGCATCGGCAACGCCGTGTGCCAGGGTCGTCTTGCCGGACCCGCTCGTCCCGTCGATGGCGACGACGACCGTGTCCCCGCACCGCGGTTCGGCGGGCTGCGCCAGGTCGACAACGGCGGCAACGTGCGCGGGGTCGGCCGGCTCCGTGATCTCATCCCACATGAGGGTGACCCTACCGGCGCCATAGATTGACCTCATGAGTGTCGCCACGCGAGTGATCGCCTGCCTCGACGTCGACCGGGGCCGGGTCGTCAAGGGTGTCAACTTCGAGAACCTCCGAGATGCCGGCGATCCGGTGGAGCTCGCCGCGATCTACGACCAGCAGGGTGCCGACGAGCTGACGTTCCTCGACGTCACGGCGAGCAGCGGGAACCGCGAGACGACCTACGATGTCGTCCGGCGCACGGCCGAGCAGGTCTTCATTCCGCTCACGGTCGGCGGCGGGGTGCGCTCGGTCGACGACGTCGGTCGGCTGCTCCGGGCCGGCGCCGACAAGGTGGGTGTCAACACGGCAGCCCTTGCGCGTCCGGAGCTCATCGCCGAGATCGCGGACCGCTTCGGCGCCCAGGTGCTCGTGCTGTCGGCCGACGTCCGGCGCAGGCCCGCCTCTGACAGGGCAGCCGGCCGGCCGACGGCCGACTTCGTCATGACGACCCACGGAGGGCGGACGCCCGTCGATCTCGACGCGATCGAGTGGTGCGCTCGGGCCGCCGAGCTCGGAGCCGGCGAGATCCTGCTCAACTCGATGGATGCCGACGGGACGAGGGACGGCTTCGACCTCGAGCTGATCGCTCTGGTGCGGGCCGCCGTATCGGTCCCGGTGATCGCGAGCGGCGGCGCCGGGCGCCTCGAGCATTTCGCCCCGGCCGTCGCGGCCGGCGCGGACGCCGTGTTGGCGGCCAGCGTCTTCCACTTCGGCGAGCTGACCATCGGCCAGGTGAAGGACGCGCTACGCGCGGCCGGGGCCATCGTGCGCTGAGCACACCCAGCGGCATACGGCCGGGCGGTCGGTTCAGAGAGCGAGTCGCGCCTCGCGCAGCAGCCGGACGTCCTCGTCCGCGCCTTCGAGTTCGACGGTGGCCTGCCGGCCCCGGCCATAGGCGAACAGGACGAGCTCGGCGGCAAGGCCGCGCACGACGACGGTGCCGTGTGCACCGGGGGCCTTGGCGGCGTGACGGCCGCGGCCCTCGGCGATGAGCACGACGCCGGTCGGCGCCGACCGGAACAGCAACCTGGACATCCGCCGCAACGAGTCCCACAGCGCCTCTTGGAGGCCCTCCGGCAGGTCGCGCGGTGTCCAGCCTGGCTGGGCGCGGCGGATGTCCTCGTGGTGGACGAAATACTCCACGAGGTTGGCGAGCTCGTCGATCTTGCCGAGGGACATCGGGTTCCACCAGGGCGCACCAGCGCGGATCCGAGCCACGAGCGCCGGGTAGTCATCGCGAGCCATCGACCGCTGCTCGCGCTCGAGCCGGCCGGCGAAGAACGGGACGAAGGACCCGATGGCCAGATCGGGGCGCCCCTCGCGGATGACGAGGTGGGCCGCGAGGTCCCGGGTGTCCCATCCCTCACACAGGGTCGGGGCGTCGGGGCCGAGCCGCTCGAGCTCGTCGCAGAGCAGGAGGCGTTCGGACTGGGCGTGACGGGTCATGGCGTCATCCTAGGAGGCGCTGGACGGCGGGCGGTGGACAGCGGGATGCTGCGCTACTGAGTCGCCACCTGCGGGCGGGACGGTCAGTGAAGCGCGACGACGGTGAAGCGAGGCGGACGGTGAAGCGAAGCGGACAGTGAAGCGAAGCGGACAGTGAAGCGAGGCGGACGGTGAAGCGAGGCGACACAAGGAGAGCAGGCGCGCCCGGGAAGACTGGCTGGCGCTGCAGCGTTGTCGATGCGGTGAGCGCGGGTGGGTCGTGAGAGGCTGGACGGCTGCCACCCAGTTGTCCAAGACACCAGCCGAACGAGTCCGCCCGGGGGAGCCGCACGCGTGAGCCACGCACTTCCGTCCCACACGTTGGGCCGGCCGTCCCGGTCGGTCCTGCGCGATGGCCTCGGCGTCATCGGCCGCGGCATCAAGCAGCAGCCGAGGTGGTTCGCCCTTGCCGTCGTCGGCAGCGTCGTCTACGGCATCATGACGAGCCTGACCGCGTGGGCGATCGGCCACGTCACGGAAGCGGCGGTGGAGCCGGCCATCGCGGCTCGGCACGTCACCCCGGGCCAGCTCTGGTACATCGGCGGGACCTTGACACTCGTCGTGCTGCTGACCGTTATAGGCGTCATCGGCCGGCGCCTCGCCGGCGGCATCGCGATGTACAACCTTGGGGCGACCTACCGCCGGGCGGTGACCCGGCAGTATCTCCGGTTGCCGCTCAGCTGGCATCACCGCCACCCGTCCGGACAGCTGCTGTCCAACGCGAACGCCGACGTCGAGGCGACCTGGAACATCTTCGCCCCGCTTCCGATGGCGCTCGGCGTCGTCGTCATGATCGTCTTCGGGGTCATCCAGATGTTCGTCGTCGATCCGATCCTGGCCGTGGTCGGCCTCACCGTGTTCCCGATGCTCTTCCTGGCCAACGTCGCGTTCCAGCGGGCCATGTCGCCGCGGGTGACGCGGGCCCAGCAACTGCGCGCCGACGTCTCGGAGGTCGCGCACGAGAGCTTCGAAGCGGCGCTCATCGTCAAGTCGCTGGGGCGCGAGGACCACGAGACGGATCGCTTCCGCGTCGTTAGCCAGGCCCTGCGCGATGCCAACATCGAGGTCGGCCGCACCCGAGGACGCTTCGATCCGGTCATCGAGGCCATCCCGACCATCGGCACCCTCGCGGTCCTGCTCATCGGTACCCTCCGGGTCCGAAGTGGCGAGCTCAACGCCGCAGAAGTGGTCCAGATCGCCTACCTCTTCTCGATCACGGCCTTCCCCGTCCGGGCCCTTGGCTGGGTGCTCGCCGAGGTGCCCCGATCGGTCGTCGGCTGGAGCCGGATCAATGCCGTCCTGCAAGCCGAGGGATCGATGGAGTACGGGACACGAGACCTGCCCGGGGCGGGTGCGAGCGAGCTGCACACCGAGAAGCTCGGCTACGCCTACGAGGTCGACCTGCCGGACGGAGGCGTCGATCTCAACCCGGCCGTTCGCGACATCTCGATCGATGTCCCGGCCGGCTCGACCGTCGCGCTCGTTGGCCCCACCGGGAGCGGCAAGTCCACCCTGGCAGGCCTCATGATGCGACTTATCGACCCGCGCAGCGGAGCAGTCCTTCTCGACGGCATTGATCTGCGTGAGGTGCGCAGGGGCGGGTTGCCCGAGGCGGCGGCACTCGTCGCGCAGCAGACCTTCATGTTCGATGACAGCGTGAGGGGCAACATCACGCTCGGCAACGAGCACTCCGACGAGCAGGTCTGGCGAGCCCTGCGAATCGCTCAGGCGGACGGCTTCGTCGCCCACCTCGCGGAAGCGCTCGACACTCGCGTCGGCGAGCGCGGCGCAAGCCTGTCCGGTGGACAGCGTCAGCGCATCGCCCTGGCCCGAGCCATCGTCCGAGATCCGCGGCTGTTGATCCTCGATGACGCGACCTCCGCCGTGGACCCCAGCGTCGAGCAGGCGATCCTCGCCGGCCTGGGCGAGTCGAGCGCCGGGACGACCGTCCTGGTCATCGCCTACCGGATGGCGACCATCCTCCTCGCGGACGAGGTGATCTACGTCGAGGAAGGGCGGGTCGTCGATCACGGATCGCACACCGAGCTGATGAGCAGATGCGCCGGCTACGAGCAGCTCGTCACGGCCTACGCACGCGAGGCCGCAGAGCGCGAGGCCACCTCCGCCGACGAGGAGCCCGGAGCACTCGAGGAGGCTTCGCGATGAGCGGCCGGTTCGCCCCACCCGTCGAGCATCACGGCATCGCCGCAGGTCACGAGCTGCGCACCTGGGAGACCCTCAAACGTGGGATCACACTCTCGCCCGAGCTGCGCAAGGGCATCGTCGTCACCGTGCTGCTCGCCGTCCTGTCGACGCTCGGCCGGGTCCTGATTCCCTTCGTCGTCCAGCGCACGACGGACGAGGGGATCCTCGCTGCCGGCGGTGCCGACATCGACGTCGTGCTGCGTTATGTCATCCTCGCCCTCGTAGGGGTCGTGGTCACGGCGATCAGTGCCTACTACGTCAACGTCCGGCTCTTCCGGAGCTCCGAGAGCGGGCTGTCGACGCTGCGGATCTCAGCGTTCCGGCACATCCACGACCTCGCCATGCTGACCCAGAACACCGAGCGGCGCGGGTCCCTCGTCTCCCGCGTGACCTCGGACGTCGACACGATCTCGACGTTCGTGCAGTTCGGTGGCCTGATGCTCATCATCAACATCGCGCAGGTCAGCCTCGCGACGGTGCTGATGTTCGTCTACAGCCCACTGCTCGCGCTCGTTGTGTGGGCCTGCTTCGTCCCGCTCGCGTTGATCATCCAGAAGTTCCAGGGGATCGTCGGGCGAGGCTACACCCGGGTCCGTGAGCGCGTGGGAGACATGCTCGCGGCGGTGTCCGAGGCCGTTGTCGGCGCCCAGGCGATCCGGGCCTACGGTGTCGAGGACCGCACGGCCGAACGTCTCGACCGGACCATCGAGGCACACCGCAAGGCGGCGATCGGGGCCCAGGCCAGGTCGGTCATCGCGTTCACCTCGGGCCAGTTCGTCTCCGGCCTGACGACCGCGGTCGTGCTGGTCGTCGGCACGGTCCTCGCGGTCCGAGGATCCCTGACGCTCGGCGAGTTGCTCGCGTTCCTCTTCCTCGTCAACCTCTTCACCCAGCCGGTCCAGCAGGCCACCGAGATCCTCAACGAGATGCAGAACGCCATCGCCGGGTGGCGGCGTGTCATCGGCATCATCGACACGACCGCGGACGTGTCCGACCCGGCGGGGTCGGGGGTGCGCCTGCCCAGAGGCCCGATTGCCATCGACTTCGACGATGTCGGGTTCGCCTATCCCGGGGGCGAACCCGTCCTGCACGACATCGCATTGGCGATCGCGCCGCGCAGCCGGGTCGCGATCGTCGGTGAGACCGGCTCGGGCAAGTCGACCCTGGCCAAGCTGCTCACCCGGCTCATGGACCCGAGCTCCGGGCAGGTGCGGCTCGACGGGGTGGATCTGCGCGAGATCCGCTTCGACTCGCTGCGGGCCCGGGTCGTGCTCGTCCCGCAGGAGGGTTTCCTCTTCGAGGGGACGCTGCTCGACAACGTCCGGTTCGGACGGCCGGATGCATCGGACCGGGACGTGCGTCTCACGATGACCGAGCTCGGCCTCGACCCCTGGCTCGCGACGATGCCCCAGGGCCTGGCCACCGACGTGGGCCAGCGCGGCGAGTCCCTGTCCGCCGGGGAACGTCAGCTGGTGGCGCTGGCCCGCGCCTACCTCGCCGACCCCGACCTGCTCGTCCTCGACGAGGCGACGTCCGCGGTCGACCCCAGCACCGAGGTCCGGCTCCAAAGCGCTCTCGACTCGTTGACCCGCGGGCGCACCTCGATCGCGATCGCGCACCGGCTGTCGACGGCGCAGGCTGCTGACGAGGTGATCGTCGTCGACGCCGGCCGGATCGTCGAGCGAGGTCATCACACGGATCTCGTCCGGCTCGGGGGCGTCTACTCGCGACTGCACGAGTCCTGGGTGGCCCAGCAGCAGGCCGTCTGACGCTCGTGGGGTGGGGAGTGGTCGACGACTCGTGAGGGCAGTCACGGCGGCGGTCGAGTGGGAGGGAGACAGCGGCATACGACCCCGGCTCGGTGGAGGCAGAATGGGGCGGTGACACACGCCGCGCGGCTCGACCCCGCCATCGCCAGTCTGCTCAAGCGCG
>JAKDLQ010000139.1 GCA_030452775.1 Micrococcales bacterium
ACCCGACCCCGTCGGCGTCCCCAGTGGACGCTCCCCCGTGAGCATGCCATCTCTTGGACGTTTCTTGACCATTTCTTGAAACTTTCACGGTCCGCCCCTGATCGAGACCGCACTACCGTCTCGACCAGGAGCCCGTACCGAGGACTCCGCACCGCGTAATCGCATGGCCGAAAGACAGTCCGCTCAACCGAAAGACAACAGACATGGCCGAGATCGCCAGCCTTCCGAGGCCCGTCGCGGACCTATGGGACTGGCAGCTCCAGGGGGCCTGCCGGACCGTGAACCCCGAGGTGTTCTTCCATCCCGAGGGAGAGCGCGGCTCGCGCCGGCGGCGTCGGGACACCGCAGCGAAGGAGGTCTGCGCGGCCTGTCCGGTCTTGGCCCTGTGTCGCACCTATGCGCTCGACATGCGCGAGCCCTATGGCGTGTGGGGAGGTCTCAGCGCCCCCGAGCGCGAAGCGCTCCAGAACGGCGAGATCCAGACCGCGTCCTAGGCATGCCCTGAGAGCCACTCAAGGGCCTCGTCCGAGCTCCAGCAGTATGCCGCTGAATCGGTCCTGGGCACGAGTTCGGGGGCACGAGTTCGGGGGACGAGTTCGGGGGACGGCAGGGCCCACTCGACGCACGCGTCGAATGGGCCCTGTCGTGCGGACCTGGAGGTCAGTGAGCGTGGCCGTGGCCGGCCTCGGCCTCCTCCTCCGGCTTGTCGACGACCAGCGTGTCCGTCGTGAGGATCATCGAGGCGATCGACGCGGCGTTGCGCAGCGCCGACCGGGTGACCATCACCGGGTCGATGACACCTGCGGCGACGAGGTCGCCGTATTCGCCCGTCTCGGCGTTGAGGCCCTGCCCGAGCGGCAGTTCCGCCACCTTGGACGTGACGACGTAGCCCTGCAGGCCGGCGTTCTCGGCGATCCAGCGCAGCGGCTCCTGCACGGCCCGCTTGACGATGGCAGCACCCGTCGCCTCGTCACCGTCGAGGACGATGTCATCGATGACCTCGGCAGCGTGGATGAGGGCGGTGCCGCCACCGGCGACGATGCCCTCCTCGATCGCAGCGCGAGTGGCGGAGATGGCATCCTCGATGCGGTGCTTCTTCTCCTTGAGCTCGACCTCGGTGTGCGCGCCGACCTTGATGACGCAGACGCCGCCGGCGAGCTTGGCGAGCCGCTCCTGCAGTTTCTCCTTGTCCCAGTCGGAGTCGGTGCGCTCGATCTCGGCCTTGATCTGGTGGACGCGGCCCTCGACCTCGGACTGCTCGCCCGCACCGTCGATGACCGTCGTGTGATCCTTGGTGATGACCACGCGGCGGGCCTGGCCGAGCACCGTGAGGTCGGCCTTCTCGAGCGTGAGGCCGACCTCGGGCGCGATGACCTGCCCACCGGTGAGGATCGCGAGGTCCTGGAGCATCGCCTTGCGGCGGTCGCCGAAGCCGGGCGCCTTGACGGCGGCGACGGTGAAGGTACCCCGGATCTTGTTGACGACCAACGTCGAGAGCGCCTCGCCGTCGACGTCCTCGGCGATGATGAGCAGCGGCTTGCCCGCCTGAACCACCTTCTCGAGGATCGGTAGCACGTCGGCGACCGCGCTGATCTTGCCCTGGTTGATGAGGATGTAGGCATCCTCGAGGACGGCCTCCATGCGCTCGGTGTCGGTGACGAAGTACGCCGACAGGTAGCCCTTGTCGAACTGCATGCCCTCGGTGAACTCGAGCTCGGTGACGGTCGTCGAGCTCTCCTCGACGGTGATGACGCCGTCCTTGCCAACCTTGTCGAACGCCTCACCGATGAGGTCACCGAGCACGGTGTCCTGGGCCGAGAGGGCCGCGACCGAGCTGATCTCGTCTTTGCCGCCCACCTCGCGGGCCTGCTTCAGCAGCTCGTCGTTGACGGCCGTGACGGCCTTGTCCATGCCGCGCTTGAGGGCAGACGGGGCAGCCCCGGCGGCGACGTTGCGCAGACCCTCCTTGACCATGGCCTGCGCCAGCACGGTTGCGGTGGTGGTGCCGTCACCGGCGATGTCGTTCGTCTTGGTGGCGACCTCCTTGGCGAGCTGGGCGCCGAGGTTCTCGTAGGCGTCCTCGAGCTCGATCTCGCGGGCGATGGTGACGCCGTCGTTCGTGATCGTCGGGGCGCCCCACTTCTTGTCGATGACGACGTTGCGGCCCTTCGGGCCGAGCGTCACCTTGACGGCGTTGGCGAGCGCGTCGACGCCACGCTCGAGCGACTTACGGGCGGAGTCGTTGAACTCCAGCTTCTTGGCCATGGTGTTCCTTTGGCTTGCGTTGCGTTGTGGTTCAGGTGATTTGGGGAGAGAACGCCGCTCACGACGACCTCCGGCGCAACCGGACGCACCCCAGCAGACCCCGAGGGGTCCACCGGGGTGCGGTCACGGCATCTGCTCTGAGCGGTGGCTCAGCCGACGATCGCGAGCACGTCGCGAGCCGAGAGGATCAGCAGCTCGTCGCCGCCGTACTTCACCTCGGTGCCGCCGTACTTGCTGTAGATGACCTTGTCGCCGACGCTGATGTCGAGCGGGACGCGCTCGTCGCCGTCCTCGTTCCAGCGGCCGGGGCCGACGGCCAGGACCTCGCCCTCCTGGGGCTTCTCCTTGGCAGTGTCGGGGATGACGAGGCCGGACGCAGTGGTCTGCTCGGCCTCGAGGGACTTGACGACAATGCGGTCTTCGAGCGGCTTGATGGAAACCGACACGGTGGTGACCTTCCCTTCGGGACAGTCGGAATGGACTAGTGGACTGTGACTCCTCGACGCCGGCCTCCGTCGCGGGGAACGACCAACTCTCGGAGTGAACTGGCACTGTCACGGTGAGAGTGCCAATGAGATGAATCTAGTTTCGGTGTTAGCACTCGGTCAAGTCGAGTGCCAACACGCGGGCCGCCTGACAGGATGACGGGCATGGACCAGGCCATGGTGCAGCGCCTCGCAACGGGCGCGGGCTGGGCGTTGCTCCAGTCGCTTCCGCCATACGACGAGGGGGCCTCGCTCGGGCTGCAGCAACAGCTGCGGGCGGCCGGAATCGATGCCGACCTCGTCGCGGCCGCCCTGACGCAGTCCCGGCTGCGAGCCCGTGCCGCCGACAAGTTCGGTGAGTTCGCGCGCGGCATGCTCTTCACCGCAGATGGGCTCGAGCAGGCCACCCGCCTGCCACTCGCCGCCCGTCACGCTCATCGGTATGCCGCTTCGCCGGTCCGCGTCGTCCACGACCTCGCGTGCGGGATCGGCGCGGACGCGATGGCGCTGGCGGGGCTTGATCTCGAGGTTCGAGCCGTCGATGCCGACCCCGCGACCGCGGCCATCGCGGCCGTCAACCTGCGACACTGGCCGTCGGCCTCCGTCACGTGCGCCCGCGCCGAAAACCTCCGGCTCCCGGCCGGTGAGGGCGCCCGGCATCTCGGGGCCTGGGTCGACCCGGCCCGACGGGTGCCGGGAGTCGCAGACATCCGCGGACGCACCAAGCGGACCTTCGCCCTCGATGCGATCTCCCCGCCGTGGAGCCACGTCCTCGGGGTCGCCGACCTTGTCCCGGCGACCGGAGCCAAGCTCTCCCCCGCCTTCCCGCACGCGGCGATACCGCCCGGAGCCGAGGCGCAGTGGAGCTCGTGGCACGGCGAGGTGCTCGAGTGCGCGATCTGGTGGGGGCCGCTCGTCGCCACCCCCGGGCGCACCGCGGCCGTCTGCACGCAGACCGCGACCACCATCGTCACCGAGGGCGACGCCGACCCGGCGCGAGGCGTTCCACTGCTGTCCGGGCTGGATCACGTCGCCGAGTGGCTCTACGAGCCGGACCGGGCGATCATCCGGGCCGGTCTCACCGGGGCACTCGTCGCGGCGGTGGACGGGGCCGAGCTGGGAGCCGGCATGGGCTATGTGACGAGCCCGGCGGCATACGACATCGCCTTCGCCAGGCGCTACCGGGTCGTGGCGGCGCTGCCCCTGTCGGCCAAGCCACTCGCGCGGTGGCTGCGCGAGCACGGACACGACCGCGTGACGATCAAGAAGCGCGGCGTGACGATCGACGCGGACGTGCTGCGTCGGCAGCTGAAGATGACCGGTCATGGCAAGGGCGGCTCCGAGGCGACGCTCGTGCTCACCCGGGTGGGTGGGCGTCAGGCGGCGCTCGTCGTCATCCCGGCCTGAGCGGTCACAGGGCGGCGTCGGGCTGGGCTCCGCGCCACCGCACGGCGGCCGCTCCGGCCTCGTTGGCTGCCAAGAGGGCTGCCGCACGGCACGCGCCGCCGGCGAGTGCCGCGGTGAGTGCCCCGCAGAACGCATCACCGGCACCGACCGCGTCGATGACCTCGTCCTCGGGGACCGCTGTGCCGTAGATCCGTTCGCCATCCCACATCGCACCGGAGGCGCCGAACGTCACGAGCAGCGACCCCGGTAGCAGGTCCGAGTCGGCGAGGGCCGTCATCTCTGACTCGTTGACGACGACCGGGTCGGCGAGCTCGACGACATCGGGCGGAAGCCCAGCATAGGGGGCGAGGTTGACGATCACTCGGGCGCCCCGCGCGTGCGCCTGCCGCGCAGTGTCGATGACCGTGCCGAGGGGGATCTCGAGGCTGAGCAGCACGACGTCGGCCGGGGTGAGCGCTGGCCCCTGCGCGAGGTCGGGTGTCGGCAGCAGGGCGTTGGCCCCGGGGACGACGATGATGGTGGTCTCCTCGGCGGCGTCGACGGTGATGAGGGCGCGGCCCGTCGGCGCCTCCTCGAGCATGACGATCCGCGTGCCGACCCCGTTGTCCTGCAGTCGCCCGATGTAGGCAGCGCCGTCCTCGTCTGCACCCACGGCGGCGACCATGACCACCTCTGCCCCTGCCCGGCGAGCCGCCATCGCCTGGTTGGCTCCCTTGCCGCCGGCGAAGCGACCGCCGGGATGTCCGAGGACGGTCTCGCCGGGGACCGGATGCCGTTCGACCCCGGTGACAACATCGACGTTGAGCGAGCCGACGACGATGACCCGGCCCATCAGGCGCTCTTGCTGGTGCCGAGCAGTGTGCCTCGCCAGATGTCGGCGTATCGGACCGCGTCCACCTCGAGGACGACGTCGACGCGGGCGGGCGCCTGTCCGTGGGGGTCGTGGACGAGGTCACCGGACCAGTCGCGCGGATCGACGATGGTGCGCCCGCGCGGCCACGTCCCGGCGAGCTCGATCCGCATCGGCAGCGCCGCCGTGGTGATCCCCGCAGGGTCGATGACCGCGCAGACGGCGCCGGCGTCACCGATCGTCGCCGCCTCTCGATCGAAGCGGCGGCACTGGAAGTCGATGAGCCGACCTCCGAGCTCGGCGGCCGACCCGCCACCGACGGCGATCAGCTGCGCCGCCTGGTCGCGGGACACCACCGGTGCATAGAAGACGTCGAGGCCGTACATCGTCACGGGGATGCCGAGGCTCGAGGCCGCGTCGAGCATGATCGCGGCGGCCTCCGGGTCATGGAAGATGTTGAACTCCGCCGACGCCGTCGCGTTGCCCGAGTGCGCCGACCCGCCCATGAAGACGATCGCCGCCACCCCCTCTGCCACCCCCGGATACGTGCGCAGCAGCAGGGCGACATTGGTCAGGGGTCCGAGCAGGACAAGCGTGAGCGGCCGGCCGACCGAACGGGCTTCGCCGCAGAGATCCCGGAGGAGCTCGACGGCGTGGCGGGGGTCGGCGGCCTGGCCGCTCGGGTCCCAGCCGAGGTCACCCATCCCGTCCGCGCCGTGCACGTGCCGGGCATCGAGGGGGATCTCCAGCAGGGGCCGGTCGGCACCTCGAGCCACCGGCACATCGGCGCGGCCCGCTGCGTCGAGCGCGATCATCGTGTTGCGGACGACGTCGGCGACCGGGGCGTTGCCATCGACACAGGTGACCGCTCGGAGGTCGAGCAAGGGATGCAGGGCGGCGAGGAGGATCGCACACGCGTCATCGACGCCGGTGTCGACGTCGAGGACGACAGGGACGACAGGGACATGGTCGGGGTCGCCGCCCGGGTCGCCGCCCCAGCCCGGGTGGCGGCCCCAGCCCGGGTGGCGGCCCCAGCCCGGGTGGCGGCCCCAGCCCGGCCCGCGGGCGGCCGGGGTCTGCATTGGGCGACCCAAAAGAGGCCCC
>JAKDLQ010000140.1 GCA_030452775.1 Micrococcales bacterium
CCCTCGCGGCGAGCGCCTCGGTCGCGGCCGCCTGGTCCCTGGCGGTGGCGCCGCTGCCCACGAGTGGTGTCGCTCGGCAGCCGGCGACCCGGGCCCCCGCCGGCGTGGCGAGCATCGGCGCGGTGGCAGTGACTTCACCCGGGTCCGAGCGCCGCCCCGACCGGCTCGCGACCGCCAGCAGGTCGCAGACCACGTCCGTCTCTAGCGTCGTCTCCCGGATCGGCGCGACCGTCTCGACGGCTCGGCGCCCGGCCGGATCCGCCCCGCTCGGATCCGCCCCGGACGGGTCGTTCGTCTCGCCCGCTGCAGGTCCGGCATCGCCTCGGGATCCCGCCGCTCCGGAGGCACCGGCGGCGGCAGTGGCCAACCCAGCTCGTGGGCTGACCGCATTTCCGGCACCATCAGGGCCATGAGCCAGGAGCAAGGGACGGCTGGGCCGCACGAGGCAGATGACGACGCGGACCGGCGATCTGACGAGGAATCGACGTGGTGGTTCGATGCCCCGGTGCCGGACTACGACGACGATGCATCTGATGCTCCGGCTGGAGCCGTTAGGCCGGAGGGCTCACACGGCGGGGGCGACGATGACGGCGGGAACGCTGATGCTGCCGGTGCGTCCGCGCGCCGCCCCGCCTACGCCCCGACCGCTCCTATCCCGTTGTCGCCTCCCAAGAGCACCGGATACACCTATGAGACCGGGGGCTCGACCGTAGGTGCCGGAGACGGTTCGCCGGGAGCCTCATCCCCGGCGCGCCCGCCGACCCCGCGGCGCGGACCTGTCTGGGTCGGGCTGGCGGCGCTCGCACTCGTCTTCGGGCTCATCGGTGGGATCGGAGGCCAGCTTCTCGCCGACCGGACGCACCTCGGTGGATCGGCGGGCTCGGGCATCCCGGAGCCGGGTCCCGGCGTTACGGCACGACCTTCGGGAAGTATCGCGGGGATCGCCGCCGCCGCGATCCCGAGTGTGGTGACGATCAAGGTCCGCGGCGATCGGGGCTCGGGGACCGGGTCTGGCTTCGTCATCGACGACAGGGGGCACATCCTCACCAACAACCATGTCATCGGCGGGGTATCGACCGGTGGCGACATCGAGGTGTTGCTCAGCAACGGACAGACCGAGAAGGCGGCGATCGTCGGGCGCGATGTCAGCTATGACCTGGCGGTCCTCAGGATGGAGCGCCAAGGTTTGGCGCCGCTCAAGTTCGGTGCGTCGGATGGCGTCGTCGTCGGTGATGAGGTCATCGCCGTGGGTGCTCCGCTCGGACTCGAGCAGACGGTGACCTCTGGCATCGTCAGTGCGCTCAACCGGCCGGTGACACCGGGCTCGGGAGACGAAGCGTCATTCATCAACGCGATCCAGACCGACGCCGCCATCAACCCCGGCAACTCCGGGGGCCCCCTGCTCGACATGTCCGGTCAGGTCATCGGCGTCAACTCCGCGATCGCCCGCGTCCCCGGCCCGAACGGCGGCGGCGGGGGCAACATCGGGCTCGGCTTCGCCATCCCGAGCGATCAGGCTCGCCGCACCGCAGATCAGCTCATCGCCAAGGGCAAGGCGACCCACCCGATGATCGGCGTCCTGCTCGATCGGAGCTTCTCCGGCGCGGGCGCCCAGGTCGTCGATGGCTCCGAGGCCGTGACGGCAGGAGGACCGGCGGACAAGGCGGGCATCAAGCCCGGCGATGTCATCGTCGGCTTCGACGGCAAGCCCATCCGCACCCCCGACCAGCTCATCGTCTCGATCCGGTCCCGCGCAGTGGGGGACACCGTCACGCTCACGGTGAAGCGGGACGGCAAGGACGTGGATCTCAAGATGACGCTCGAGGCGGCTCCTGACCAGTGATCGGATCGCCGCCACCGAACTACGTAGAATGGTCGAAGGACGTCAAGTGACGATGTCGGTTTGCGTGGAAGCGAGGAAGCGTGTTCGACATCAACGGGTGGGAGTTGCTGATCCTCGGCGTGCTCGCCATCCTCGTGCTCGGACCCGAACGGTTGCCCGACTACGCCGCCAAGTTCGGCCGGTTCGTCCGTCAGGCCAGGACGATGGCCGAGCGGGCCAAGGCTCAGCTCAAGGACGAGATGGGGCCGGAGTTCTCCGACATCGACTGGCAGGCCTATGATCCGCGACAGTACGATCCCCGCAGGATCGTCCGCGAGGCCCTGAACTCCGCGGACGACGATGACCCCGATGGCAGGCCGGATCACGCGGATTCGGCGGATGCGGCCGACAAGACCGTCAAGGCACAGAGCGCGCCCGCGGGGCATGACCCACTGCTCGCGACCCCCTGGGACCCCGAGGCCACCTGAGTCTCACCGAGTCACCCGGGTTGCCGAGCCGCCCAAGTTCCCTGGGTTTGCGAGTCACCGGGGCAGTTGCGGAGTCACCGGGGCAGCTGAGGCCTCACCGACCGGCCGGGGTGAGGCCGAGTGAGCGACCGGCCAAGCCACGGGGACGGGCACCGAGACCGCGGGCGATCCCGCGCAGCACCACGGCGGCGGGGGAGTCGGGCTCACCGAGCACCACGGGTGTGCCGCTGTCCCCTCCTTCACGCACCCGGGTGTCGAGCGGGACCTGACCGAGCAGCGCTACCGGGGCGCCGATGCTGCGTGAGAGGGAGTCGGCGACCACCTGTCCGCCTCCGGACCCGAAGATCTCGTGCCGGGTGCCGTCGGGCATCTCGAGCCAGGACATGTTCTCGATGACGCCCGCCACTCGCTGGTGGGTCTGCAACGAGATGGCGCCCGCCCGCTCGGCAACCTCGGCGGCAGCCTGCTGCGGGGTGGTGACGACGAGGATCTCCGCCGTCGGAATGAGCTGTGCTACGGAGATGGCGATGTCACCGGTGCCGGGCGGCAGGTCGAGCAGGAGCACGTCGAGGTCACCCCAGAAGACGTCGCCGAGGAACTGCTGCAGAGCGCGGTGGAGCATGGGCCCACGCCAGACGACAGGTTGGTTGCCGGGCACGAACATCCCGATCGAGATGACCTTCACGTCACACTGGATCGGCGGGAGGATCATGTCATCGACCTGGGTCGGTCGCTGCTCGACGCCGAGCATCCGCGGGACCGAGAAGCCGTAGACGTCCGCATCCACGACACCGACCCGCAGCCCCTGCTGTGCCATGGCCGCGGCGAGGTTGACCGTCACCGACGACTTGCCGACGCCGCCTTTGCCCGATGCGACGGCGTAGACCCGGGTGAGGGAGTTCGGCTGGGCGAACGGGATCTCCCGCTCCGGGGCACCGCCTCGCAACTGGGAGCGCAGCTCGGCGCGCTGTTCGTCGCTCATCACATCGAGACTCACGTTGACAGCAGTGACCCCAGGGACCTTGAGGAGGGCAGCGGTGCAGTCGTTGGTCAGCGTGGACTTCATCGGGCAGCCGGCGATCGTCAGGTAGATCGTCAGGTCGACCCTGCCCTCCTCGTCGATCTCGACCGACTTGACCATGCCGAGCTCGGTGAGCGGCTTGCGGATCTCGGGGTCGTTGACCGTGGACAATGCCGTGAGCATCGCGTCACGGCTGGGCAGAGCAGGGGTGGACATGTCTGCCATCGTATGCCGCTGTGCCGTCGTCTCCGAAGCGCCCCAGTCGGACTTCACCAGGTCCCTTACGTGCCGCGGCGCTCCCTACGGTCTGGATGGGTGTCGGCGTTGGTCTCGGGTGCGGCGATGAGGCCGCGATCCTCGAGTTCGCTGAGCAGGTCACGCAGCTCGGACCGGACGAAGTCGCGCGTTGCCTGCTCCCGTAGGGCCAGTCGCAGCGAGGCGACCTCGCGGGTGAGGAACTCGGTGTCGGCGAGGTTGCGCTCGTCGCGGGCGCGGTCCTGTTCGAGCCCGACCCGGTCGCGGTCGGCCTGCCGGTTCTGGGCGAGCAGGATGAGGGGCGCGGCGTACGACGCCTGGGTGGAGAAGAAGAGGTTGAGCAGGATGAAGGGATAGACGTCCCACTTGTAGCCGAAGATGCCGACGATGTTCAAGGTGATCCACAAGATCACGAAGATCGTCATGTAGAGCAGGAAGTTGGCGGTGCCCATGTAGCGGGCGAACTTCTCGGCGAAGCGGCCGAAGGTATCCGGGTCGTAGGTCGGGCGCGGGATGAGGGTCGGGCGCACCTCGCGTGGCTGATCGAGCCTCTGCTGCCGCGCGCGGGAACCCCGGCGGGTCGGTTGATCGCTCACGGCATCACCTCGAGGTCGTGCCGCTCCTCACGCCAGTCCTCCGGGAGGATGTGATCGAGGACGTCATCGACCGTCACCACGCCGATGAGTCGACCGCCGTCGTCGACGACGGGGACCGAGACGAGGTTGTAGGTCGCGAGCGTCCGGGTCACGGTCTCGAGTGTCGCCGACGGCGAGACCGGCTCCATCTCCTTGTCGATGATCGAGCCGACCGCGCCGTGAGGCGGGTCGCGGAGCAGGCGTTGGATGTGCACGAGTCCGAGGTAGCGCCCCGTCGGGGCTTCGAGCGGGGGGCGGCAGACGTAGATCATGGAGGCCAGCGCCGGGGCGAGCTCCTCGCGGCGCACCATGGCCAGCGCCTCGGCGATCGTCGACTCGGGTGCGAGGACGACTGGCTCGGTGGTCATCATGCCGCCGGCCGTCTTCTCGTCATAGGTGAGCAGTCGCCGCAGCGGCTCGGCATCGTCCGGCTCCATGAGCCCGAGCAGCTCTTCGGCCTGAGCCGGGGAGAGGTCGGCGAGCAGGTCGGCGGCATCGTCCGGCTCCATCGCCTCGAGGACATCCGCGGCACGGTCGCTGTGGAGTCCGGCGATGATCTCCACCTGGTCGTCCCCGGGCAGCTCCGCGAGGAGGTCGGCGAGTCGATCGTCGTCGAGGGCATCCGCGACCTCGGAGCGGCGCTTGGGATTGAGCTCATGGATGATGTCGGCGAGGTCGGCCACCTTGAGGTCGTTGTACGTCTCGAGGAGCCGCTCGGCGCTCTGCTCGGCGGGCTGCTCATGCAGTCCCTCGACGTCACGGATGTCGACGAGCATGGTCTTGCCGGACCGCCGTCGAGCCAGACGCGACATGGCTCGTGACGCCGACGAGACCCCAGATGCCTGCCGGACGAAGACCTTGACCCCGAGCCAGTCCCGTCGGGCGGACTGCTCGATGGCGAGGTCCTCGACGATCGCCTCCGCGAACCCGTCCTCGATGGCCTCCTTGTCGGTCACCCTCACCCGGCGGTCGAAGAGCTCCGCAGCCACGAGAACCTCGTTGCTGCGCTGCTCGAAGCGACGCATGTTGACCAGGCCCGTCGTGATCACGGCCCCTGCGTCGATCGAGGTGATCCGTGTCATCGGGACGAAGACGCGGCGCCGGCCGGAGACCTCGACGACGAGTCCGATGGCGCGCGGCTGGTATCGGGTGGGGGAGAAGATCACGACGACATCGCGCACGCGTCCGACCTGGTCCCCGAGCGGGTCGAAGACGCCCAGGCCCGTCAGGCGCGCGACGAAGACGCGGGTGCTCGTGCTCATACGGGCAAGGTTATGGGGTCAACGCCGACGGCGCTGGGTGCCTCGCCCGCGCCAGTGCCACGGTCGCCATGACGTCGTCGTGGCCGGTGTCTCTGCCGGGAGCGCGCGAAGGTTGTCGGCGCCGTAGGAACCGGGCGACTCGACCGGGACGTCGAAGGGGCGCAGTGCCGTGATCGTGCAGGACTGGGCCCACCGCGTCAGGCTGTCATCGACCGCGTTGAGCCGGCGGGCTCTCAGCGCCTCGGCAGCGGTCTTCCAGGCCGGGCTGCCGGGCTCGAGGATCTGGGTTCGGGCCCGGACCGTGAGCAGCCGGGAGCCGGTATCCTTGCTCCGCAGGATGATCCGGACCTCACGGGGTAGCCAGGGCAGCGTCTGCTCACCCGGCCCGTTGACGACGTAGGCCGTGCCATCCACCCAGACGTGCCACGCGGGTCGGGCGCGCTCACCGGGCGCCTCGATCCAGAAGAGACCCGACTTGGTCATCGCTTCGCCGAGCAGCGCGGTGAGGTTGACGGCAGGCGTCGGCTCGGTCACGACCTCCAGCCTAATGAGGCCTTCCCGGCCGGGAGGGTTTCGGGTCGGCGGGCGCCCCGGCCGGCCGAGGGGAGG
>JAKDLQ010000141.1 GCA_030452775.1 Micrococcales bacterium
CTGGCGCGGGCGGCTCGGGTCGGAGCTGGCGCGGGCGGCTCGGGTCGGGGGCTGGCGCGGGCGGCTCAGGCCAGGGCGTCGATGATGGCGTTGAAGGTGCTCGATGGGCGCATGACGGCGGCCACTGTGTCCGGGTCGGGCAGGTAGTAGCCGCCGAGGTCGACGGGGGAGCCCTGCACCCCGATGAGCTCCTCGGCGATCCCGGCCTCGTTGTCGGCGAGCTCCTTGGCGACGTCGACGAACCGCGCCGCGAGGTCGCCGTCGTCGCTCTGCGCCGCCAGCTCCTGGGCCCAGTAGAGGGCGAGGTAGAAGTGGCTGCCGCGGTTGTCGATCCGGCCGACCTTGCGGGCCGGGGACCTGTCCTCATCGAGCACCCGGCCGGTCGCCCGGTCGAGCGTCTGGCCGAGGACCGTGGCCTGGGTGTTGCCGGTGGCCTCCCCGAACTGCTCGAGGCTGGCGGCGAGCGCGAGGAACTCGCCGAGGCTGTCCCAGCGCAGGTAGTTCTGCTCGAGCAGCTGCTGGACGTGCTTGGGCGCCGAGCCACCGGCTCCTGTCTCGAAGAGACCCCCGCCCGCGATGAGCGGCACGATCGAGAGCATCTTGGCGCTGGTGCCGAGCTCGAGGATCGGGAAGAGGTCGGTGAGGTAGTCGCGCAGCACGTTGCCGGTGACCGAGATCGTGTCCTCGCCCCTGCGGATGCGCTCGAGGGAGAAGGCGATGGCGTCCTCGGGCGCCATGATCTCGATCTGGAGGCCGTCGGTGTCGTGGTCCTCGAGGTACTCGGTCACCTTGGCGGTGAGGATAGCGTCGTGTGCCCGGCTGGGGTCGAGCCAGAACACCGCGGGGTGGCCGGTCGCCCGGGCGCGGGTGACGGCGAGCTTGACCCAGTCGCGGATCGGGATGTCCTTGGCCTGGCAGGCGCGCCAGATGTCACCGGCGGCGACCTCGTGCTCGAGTAGCACAGCGCCGCTGCCGTCGAGCACCCGCACGGTGCCGTCGACCGGGATCTCGAAGGTCTTGTCGTGGCTGCCGTACTCCTCGGCCGCCTGGGCCATGAGCCCGACGTTGGACACAGAGCCCATCGTCGCCGGGTCGTAGGCACCGTGCGCCCGGCAGTCGTCGATGACGACCTGGTAGATCCCGGCGTAGCTGCTGTCGGGCAGGACCGCGAGCGTGTCGGCCTCGTTGCCATCGGCATCCCACATGTGGCCCGACGTGCGGATCATCGCCGGCATCGACGCATCGACGATGACATCGCTCGGCACGTGCAGGTTGGTGATGCCCTTGTCGGAGTTGACCATGGCGAGCGCGGGGCCGCTCGCGAGGCCCTCCTCGACGGCCGCGAGGATCCCTTCACGCTGCGTCGCCGGGAGCTTCTCGATCGCGGTGAGCATGGCAGCGAGGCCGTCGCTGGGGGAGGCGCCGACGGAAGCGAGCTCGGCGGCATACCCCTCGAAGAGCGCCGGGAAGAAGGCGCGCACGACGTGGCCGAACATGATCGGGTCGGACACCTTCATCATCGTCGCCTTGAGGTGGACCGAGAAGAGCACGCCCTCGTCCTTGGCGCGCGCGATCTGGGCGTGCAGGAAGTCCTCCAGCGGCCCGACCCGCATGACGGTCGCGTCGACGACCTCTCCCGCGAGGACCGGGATCGACTCCTTGAGGACGGTCGTGTCGCCGCCGGCGTCGATGAGCTCGACGCGCAGCGACCCGTCCGACTCGATGACCGTGGACTTCTCGTTGTGGCGGAAGTCGTCGGCGCTCATCGTCGCGACGTTCGTCTTGGAGTCGGGGCTCCAGGCGCCCATCGAGTGCGGGTGCTTGCGCGCGTAGCTCTTCACCGAGGCGGGCGCGCGCCGGTCCGAGTTGCCCTCGCGCAGCACGGGGTTGACGGCAGAGCCCTTGACCTTGTCGTATGCCGCTCGCGCCGCCTTCTCCTCGTCGGTCTGAGGATCGTCGGGGTAGTGCGGCAGAGCGAAGCCGGCCGCCTGCAGCTCGGTGACCGCGGCCTTGAGCTGCGGGATCGAGGCGGAGACGTTGGGCAGCTTGACGATGTTGGCCTCGGGCTGCTTGGCGAGGGCGCCGAGCTCGGCGAGCGCGTCGTGGACCCGCTGCTCCGGGGCGAGCGCGTCGGGGAAGCTCGCGAGGATCCGGGCCGCGAGCGAGATGTCGCGGGTCTCGACGTCGACGCCGGCCTGCCGCGCGAACGCCGAGACGATGGGCAGCAGCGACGCCGTGGCCAGGGCCGGGGCCTCGTCAGTGTGGGTGTAGATGATCTTCGAGTCAGGCACCGGGGCTCCATTCGACGTTCCGAGACACAACGTGACATCACGGTATCGGGCGCGGACGCGGTCAGGATGCTCTGGTCCGGCTCGGCCCGGAGCGAGGAGTGGGTGCGGTGCGTGGTGTCCCCGGTGTCCTCGGTGTCCTCGGTGTCAGAAGTCGATCCGCATGACGACGCGACGCGGGGACGGTGCGCTGACCTCGGTGAACCCAGCCTCGGCGAAGGTGTCGGTGGTCCCGACGTGGAGATCCTCCACGATGACGTCCGTGGTGGTGATCGGGTAGCCCTCGAGGGCGCGGGCACCTCGCTCGCGGGCGAAGCCGACGGCGGCGCGCGCGAGCGCCCGACTGACGCCGCGTCGTCGGAAACCGGCCCGGGTGAAGAAGCACGTGATCGCGCCCAGACGCTGTCGTCCGCGCGGTCCTCCGTGCGGCCGGTCCACGGGACGCGGTAGGTGCGCAGCAGGGCTTGGTATGCCGTTCGCGGCTCGACCGCGCACCAGCCGACGGGCTCGCCGTCCAGGTAGGCGACAACGCCGCTCGTGGTGTCCGACCCCGGGTGGTCGCAGTCGGTCTGTTCGCGGAGCCGCTGGGCGCGCTCCTCGGCGGGCACCGAGGCGAAGGACTCCCGCGGCGCCAGCTTGTACCGCTGACAATGGCACCTGGCACCTGTGCCGCGGGCGCCGAATATCAGTTGGAGGTCCTCCCAGCTCGCTTCGTTGGCCGGCGCGACGCGGATCGCCGGGTCCGTTGTCGCCATGAACAGGAGTGTTCCACGGCGATGGCCGTCGGTGCCGGCTATAGCGCTTTGGGCTTTGGGCTTTGGGCTTGGGCTCGATCCGGTCACGCAGATGCCCCGTGGACCCGCGTCCCAGCCCTACTGTGATGAGGGTGAGCAGCGAGGCACGCATCGATCCGCAGACCGCCCGGCATCTCTCACATCTGCTCGCCGTGGTGCAGCGCGATCTGCGGCTGCCGTCGGTCGCGGCGGGCATCGTCCGCGGTGGCGGGCTCGTCTGGTCGGACGCGGTCGGGACAGTGGACGGGCGCGCCGGTGGCGCGGCGGCCGACGCCGACACGCAGTACCGGATGGGGTCGATCACCAAGACGTTCGTCGCGGTGGCCGTGATGCGGCTGAGGGACGCAGGGCGCCTCGACCTGTCGGATCGCTTCGAGGAGCACGTGCCGGGGACGCGACTCGGGGCCGCGACCATCGAGCAGCTCCTCTCGCACGGCGCCGGCGTGCAGGCCGAGACGAACGGCCCGTGGTGGGAACGCACTCCGGGGGTGTCATGGGACGAGCTCGTGAACTCGTCTGTGGGGCAGCGGTTCCGGGCCGGTCGGCGCTTCCACTACAGCAACGTCGGCTACGCCGCGCTCGGCGAGCTCGTGGCGCGGGCACACGGGATCGACTGGTTCGAGGTGCTCAAGGCGGACCTGCTCGACCCGCTCGGGATGGGGCGCACGACGACGCGGCCGTCGGGCACGGCGGCATACGGCCTGGCGGTGCATCCCTTCGCCGACGTGCTGCTGCCCGAGCCGGAGCACGACGCCGGGGCGATGGGTCCGGCCGGGCAGCTCTGGACGACGACCCTAGATCTCGCGCGGTGGGCGGCGTTCGCCGGCGGCGATACCGGGGACGTGCTCGCCGCGGACACCCTGGCCGAGATGTTCGAGCCGCACACCCTCGTCGACGAGCTGGGTCAGGCGTGGACCGGCGCGCACGGCCTCGGCTGGCAGGTGTGGAACGAGGACGGTGTGCGCTTCGTGGGGCATGGCGGGTCGATGCCGGGCTTCCTCGCCGGGATGCGAGTCAACCAGGAGACCGGGGACGGGGTCATCAGCTTCGCCAACACGACGTCCGCGCCGCTTCGGCAGGCCACGTTCGACCTGCTGGCCGCCTTCGTCGAGCGGGAGCCGGTGACGCCCGAGGTGTGGCACGCGACCGGCGATGCGGCGCGCCTCGACGTCCTCGGCACGTGGCACTGGGGGACGGCCGTGACGACCGCCAGGATGGTCGGCGAGCACCTAGTCCTCGGCGAGCCCGGTCGGAAACGAGGCGCGCGATTCGCCGCTACGGGCGTCGACGAGTGGGTCGGTCTGGACGGGTACTACACGGGCGAGCCGCTCCGGGTGGTGCGGCGCCAGGACGGCACGGTGTCGCACCTCGACCTCGCCTCGTTCCGCTTCACCCGCACGCCCTACGACCGCGAGGCCGACATCCCCGGCGGCGTCGACAAGTCCGGCTGGGTTTAGCAGACCAGAAATGAGAGCTGGTCGTCGAACGCCACCGCAAGAAGTCCCCCTCTGGGTGTCCAACCGGGAGCCGTCCGAATGGCTCGCCATGACCACCGACACGCTGCTGGGCCAGTCCACCATCGACCGGCTCACCTCCGGCGCGCACACCCTCATCATCGAAGGCCCCTCACACCGGCAACGCCAGCGCGTCACCCCGTAGACGAAACCAGCGAGGCACAGCATGCTCATTTACGACATCGACGGTAACGAGAAAGTGCACTGCTTCCTCGCGAAGAGCGCTCAGGTGATGGTCGCGAAGTTCGAGCCGAAGGAGTCGTACCGCCAGGCCGCGATCGACATGGAGTGGAAGCGGTACGCGGAGTGGCCGACGTTTTCCGTCGCGGGGCGGATGAATGGGACGGATTGGGCGAGGATCGTGAAGGCGATGAACGCTGGTGGGCCGGGTGCTTCATCGTGATGCCGAGCATGATCTGTCCGCTGTCCGCTGTGCGTGTCGGACATCGTGGGACGTCCGCATCGCACTGGTGGTTCCGGAGAGCTGGAGCAGGTCTTCACGGGACGCGCGCCAGGCTGATCGTTGATCGTTGCGACGCGGAAGTCCAGATGGCCACGGATCTGGCTGCGGTGGTACTCGATTCTGCTACCGGCCACTGATAGGGGCCAAGGCCCGCCCCGGGCACACCAACATGCCCGGCCACAAACTCGACGACGTCATCCGGCAACTCCGGCCATGCCAGCTGTAGTGCTTCATCAGCCGCGCGAACCCGAGCGCGCTGGCGCCTCGCCGACCCTCCAACAGCTCACGGCCTTCATCGAGCAAGGTCCAGAACTCGACCAACTCGCCCCTCGTACGCCAAGTACTCCATGAGCGGCAATCATCCAGTCGCATTGGGTGACAGCAGCGTTATCAGCACCCCGTTGTGTTGTGTTTAGGATCAGACAGCAGCTTCAGTCACCACTTGCCTGCGTTAGCCACGAGCGAAACGGCAAGGAAACTCGCCCCACCCGCAAACGCCCACACTAGAGATTTGTCCAGAAGCAGGACGGGCCAGTACTTGCCTCGCATTCGAGCCGCAGCCAGACCACCGATTGAGGCCACAATCGCGACGAGCACTGCCCAAGGGCCAAGTACGAAGAGACCTAGAACGATGACGAATACGTCTAGCGTCCACCATCCGGGCCCGCTGCGTGGATTTGCTGCAGACGAGATCGAGAAGGCACAAAGAGCCAGAGCAACGCCTGATATCCAGGGTGCGCTGATGTCTAGTCCTGGCGCAACGAAGGTCACCAAGGTTCCGAAGTCCTTTGCCCATGGAAGGGTGCTGACGGCGGTCGCTACGCCAGAGAGCGTCGCTGTCTTAACGAGCACAAGACCAAGCACCGTGGCCAGCAGCCACTCGGCGGTACGCGATGACCGCAACGGCTTGGCCGGGAGGGCCCGCACGCCGGGCTCAGTTGTCGCCTGCCAGGTTCATGGGACCGTTCTGAGCGGTTTTCTGCCAGGTTCATGGGACCACCTGGATGGCCAGTTATGGGACC
>JAKDLQ010000142.1 GCA_030452775.1 Micrococcales bacterium
GGTGGGCTGGGTCAGTGGGCTGGGGCGCGGGTTCGAGGGGTGACGAGTTCGGCGGCCGGCATACGGCCGTTACTGTTGGGCCCATGTGTGGAATCGCGGGGTACTACGGCCTTGAGGCGGACGAGGCGCTGCTGCGCCGGATGAACGACTGCCAGGCGCACCGTGGCCCCGACGGCGAGGGGACCTTCACCGACGGGCCGGCCGGCCTCGCGCACCGGCGCCTGTCGATCATCGACGTCGCGCACGGCCAGCAGCCGATGACGACCCGCGACGGGCGCTACACGATCGCCTACAACGGTGAGGTCTACAACTACCTCGACCTGCGCGCGGAGCTCGAGGCGCTCGGGCGCGCGTTCGAGACCGACAGCGACACCGAGGTCGTGCTCGAGGCGTTCGCGCAGTGGGGGGCCGAGGCGTTCGACCGCTTCAACGGGATGTTCGGGCTCGCGATCTGGGACGCGCACGAGCGCTCGCTGACGCTCGCCCGCGATCACTTCGGGATCAAGCCGGTGTACGTATGCCGCTGTGCCGAGGCCGGGGCGGACGGCGCGGATGCGTGGCTGTTCGCCTCCGAGATCAAGGCGATCCTCGCCTCGGGACGCTACGAGAAGCGGCCCAACGATCGCACCATCTACAGATACCTGCGCTTTCGGATCCACGAGGACGGACGCGAGACCTTCTTCGACGGCATCGAGCGCCTCGAGCCCGGCGAGATGATGACGATCTCCGAGTCCGGGATGCAGCGGCGCTTCTTCACCCGCCTGCGCGAGGAGCTCGCCGAGCTCGCGCTCGAGCAGTGGCCCTATGACGACGCGGCGGCCGCGGAGTACCAGGCGCGGCTCATCGAGGCGGTGCGGCTGCGCCTGCAGTCCGAGGTGCCGGTCGGCACGTCGCTGTCGGGCGGGCTCGACAGCTCGGCCGTCGCCGTCATCATCAACCGTCTCATCGACGAGGGCGACCGGACGACCGAGTCCGTCGGAGCGCAACAGAACACCTTCAGCGCCATCTTCCCTGGGTCGATCAACGACGAGGAGCGCTACGTCGACGACGTCCTCGACATCTGCCGCGGTCACGTGACCGGGCACAAGATCACGCCGACGCCGACGCAGTTCAAGGAGGACCTGCGCGACTTCGTCCGTACGCAGGAGGAGCCGCTCATCTCCAGCGGGCCCTACGCGCAGTACCAGGTGATGCGTGCGGCGAGCAACCACGTGACCGTGCTGCTCGACGGGCAGGGCGCCGATGAGATGATGGCCGGCTACATCCCCTACTACTTCGTCTACCTCAGGCAGTTGCGGGCCGAGGGCGCGATCAAGGCGGCCGCCGAGCTGCGCAAGTCGCTCGACGTCCTCTACCGGCTCGGTCGCTTCAAGCTCAAGGACAAGCTGCGCGGTCGCAAGGAGATCCCGACGACCCGGCTTCTCGGCGCGGACTTCGCTGCGCAGCACGAGGACGAGCGCTACGCGGTCGAGGGGCGCAACCTCAAGAAGCGGCTCATCGAGGATCTCTTCGTCGGGTCGCTGCCCTCGCTGCTGCGCTACGAGGACAAGAACACCATGCGCTTCTCGCTCGAGGGACGGGTCCCGTTCCTCGACAAGGAGGTCGTCAAGTTCGTCTTCTCCTTGAGTGATGAGGCGATCATCAAGGACGGCTGGAACAAGCGCATCCTGCGGGACGCGACCCGCGATCTGCTCCCGGACTCGATCACCCGGCGCCGCAACAAGATCGGATTCACGACCCCGCAGGGCGAGTGGTTCATGCGCCTGAAGAACCACTTCTACGGGATCTTCCTGTCCGAGAGCTTCGCGAACCGGCCCTATTTCGAGCAGACCGAGGTGCTGCACGCCTTCGAGGGCTGGATCAAGGGCACCAACGCCGTCGACTCGATGACCTTCTGGCGGTTGCTCAACCTCGAGCTGTGGCTGCAGGAGTTCTTCGACGACACGCCTACGGAACACGAGGCACCGCGCATCAAGACGGACTTCGAGCCCAACGCCCGCAAGGTGCTCGACCTCATACTGGACGACGGGCTGCGCGTCCGGCGCTATCCGCTGCGGACCGATCTCTACGACCGGGGCGATGATCTCGAGGCCAAGACCCTCGGCTACATCGACCGCTTCTTCGCCGGGTTGCCGTCGGCCGGGCCGGAGCACGAAGCCGCCACCACGGGGACCTGGTACTTCTTCATCTCCGAGAAGATCGTGGCCATCACCCAGGGCCGCAGCTCCTTCATCTGGGACATCAAGGTCTCCCGCCCGGCGCGGCTCCTGTCCCGCTATGTGACCAAGACCCCGACCGGCATCGGACTCGGCTCGCCGTTCACGATGCAGCTCGCGATCGAGGAGGCCGGCCTGCCCCGGGTGCTCTATGCCGCGGCAGGCGGCTTCGCCGGCAAGCTCGTCGGCAAGCGGGGCCTCTTCTACGAGCTCGTCGGTGGGGACATCCGTGCCATCGACGGCCCCACGGAGTACTCCGTCTACCCGGCCAACGTGTCGGCCAAGCTTGCGCCCAAGGACCCCGGCGAGGTCGCGGAGCGCCTCTCTGCGGCGATCCGCGCACGTGTGCCCGAGACGTACCGCGCCACCTTCGGCGGGACCGTCGTCATGGACGCCAACGACATCGGCCGCAACGTCCTCGGCCAGGATGCCGCGGGTCCCAAGGAGCGCTACGAGGCGATGTTCGCCGACAACCCGCTCGGGCAGGGCTCCGAGCAGACACCGCTGGCGGTTGTTTTCGAGGTGCCCTCGGCCTGAGTTCGGGACCGGCAGCAGCGCGCCGGGCACGGGCACCGCGAGCCGGCGTTGTGGTACCTGCCATGGTGACCCCATGCGGAAGATCAACGAGAAGCTGTATTCCTGGGCCTCGATCATCGATGAGAAGGCCCTTGACCAAGCCGAGGTCACCGCGACGATGCCGTTCATCGACCCGCACGTCGCGCTGATGCCGGATGCGCATCCGGGCATGGGCGCGACGGTCGGTTCGGTCATTCCCACCGTGGGGGCGGTGATGCCCGCTGCCGTGGGGGTGGACATCGGCTGCGGCATGGTGGCGGTGCGCACTCAGTTCACCGAGGAACAGCTGCGTTCACAGCGCCGTTCGCTTGCCTTCCTGCGTGAGCAGATCGAGCGCGCTGTTCCGTTGAGCCCCGGCAGGTACAACCGTAAGGTGTGGGGCGGCGCGCCGGCCTTCATCGCCCAACTGGAGGAGCTGGCGGGCCAGGAGAGCGTCGCGCCGGAGGACTTCGCCAAGAACTGGCGCCTGCAGCTCGGCTCCCTCGGAGGTGGCAACCACTTCATCGAGGTCACCGCGGACGAGCAGGGCACCGTGTGGACCTTCCTGCACTCGGGCAGCAGGGGAGTGGGCAACCGGATCGCCCGCCGCTTCATCGGCGCCGCCCAGAAGCTGGCGCAGCAGAAGTCGCGCGAGCTGCCCGATCGCGACCTGGCCTACCTCACCGATGCCGACCCGCAGTACGCGGAGTACCTGTCCCACCTGCACTGGGCCCAGGAGTTCGCTCGGCTCAACCGCGAGCTGATGATGGATCGGGTCGTCGACCAGGTCGGCCGCTTCATGGGGCAGGAGGTGGAGCGGCTCGAGGAAGTCAACTGCCACCACAACTACACCGAGATCGAGGAGCACTTCGGCCAGGACGTGCTCGTCTCGCGCAAGGGCGCCATCGCCGCACACGTCGGCGTGCGCGGGCTCATTCCCGGCTCGATGGGTGCCGCTTCCTACGTCGTCACGGGCAAGGGCAACGAGATGTCGCTGTGCTCGGCGCCCCACGGGGCAGGCCGGGAGTACTCGCGCACCGAGGCACGCAAGACCTTCACCCAGGAGGACCTGCGACGCCGTATGGAAGGCATCGAGTACCGCGACCTGGCGGCGTTCATCGACGAGATCCCCGACGCCTACAAGGACATCGACGTCGTGATGGCCGACGCCGCCGACCTCGTGTCGGTGGACCACGTCCTGCATCAGCTCGTCAACGTCAAGGGCCAGTAGCCCATCACGGGTGGCGTCGCCAGTCAGCGGGTAGCGCGCTCGCAGACCCAGCCTTCGGGCATCTGCCCGGCTTCGATGAAGGCGTGCAGTTCCGCCGTGGCCTGCGGCGTGAGGACCGGGTCTGCCTGTGAGTAGAGGATCGGCTCCTCCTTCGAGTTGTGACGCTCGAGCATCACGAGAAGGTCCTGGCATGCCGCCACGGGGTCACCTATGGCGTCATCTCTGGTGTCCCCATCGAGGAGCACCTCGATCGCCGCCATCGCGTCCCACAGCGCGCCGTGCTCGCGGAGCATCACCAGGATCGGCATCATCAGGCCCGCTTGACGCAGGGGAGGGAAGAGGAACTGCTCCTCGAGGTAGACGTGGCGGCGCAGCGCAACCATGGCCGGGTGCAGCGACTCGGTCGCCGGAGCCCCCGCCGTGAACTCCCCGATCCCGCGGTCGATCTCGCGATGCTCGCGTTCCAGGGCGCTCGCCAGTGTCCCATCCCGCAGGTCTTCGTCGCCGGCCGAGCCAGCAGTCCTGTCCGTCATCCGTCCTCCAGACGTTCATCGGTCCCGATCAGTATCACCCGCCGTGCCCGGCCGGTACCAAGCCTTCGATAGCCGGCAGCGGTCCGGGACCCGGATCGTGGTCACGCCAACCCCTCGAAGACGTCGGTCCGTATGCCGCCGGGCCGGCTCACGCTGGGATCGACGTACCACTCGTGGCCGAAGACGAGGTCGTAGAGCGGGCGGGGGATCCGCAGCAGCGCCGAGAGGGTGCGGTCTGCGCCGGCATCCGCGCTCGCCTGTGAGGCGTGCGCTCGCATCGAGGCGCGCTTCGCGCCGATGTGCCGCAGGACGTTGATCCGGTGGGTGATCTCCCGCCGGGCCGAGAAGGCCCGGTCGAACGAGCCGCGGTCGAACTCGGGCGGGAAGCGGTAGACCTTGGCGGCCAGGTCGATGGCCCGGCAGATCGCGTCGCGCGGGATCGTCGCCTCGAGCAGTCGCGGCGTGCCGGCGAGCTCGGCGGCGCGGCGCGCGACGTGGTGGATCGCGACGTGGTCGCGGTGGCCGTAGCCGCCCTTGGCGTCATAGCCGAGCAGGACATCGACGCGCTCCGCCTCGAGGATCGCCGCGACCTGCCCGGCGACCTGCTCGGTGTCGGCGCGGACGAGGCGGGTCTGCCCGGGCGGGTCGGGCGCCAGATCCGGGCCGAGGCCGCTGTCGGCGTAGCCGAGCTGCTCGACACGGGCGACCCCCAGGGCCTTGGCGCTACGGTGCAGCTCGGCGAGGCGCCGGGTCCCGAGCGCCCCGTCGGCGACGAACTGCGTGGCGGCAAGGCCGAGCGCGCCGTCGGTCGCGACGACAAGGACGACCCGATGCCCGGCGGCAGCAGCACGCGCCATCGTCCCGGACGTGAGGAGAGCCTCGTCGTCGGGATGAGCATGGAGGGCGAGCAGCGTGTGCGGCATACGGCACCCATCCTCTCCCATGACAGAGTGGCCCTCGTGAAGGTGGCGCTCTTGTCGGACTGTTATCTGCCGAGGCTGGGCGGCATCGAGGTCCAGACCCATGACCTGGCGCATCACCTCGCCGGACTCGGGCACGACGTCGCGGTGTTCACCGCGACCCCCGGCGCGGGCGGCGAGCGACACGGTGCGGTGACGCTCGAGGACGGCATACCTGTGCACCGCCTCGCCGCGCGGGTGCCGTGGGAACTGCCGGTCAACCCGTTTGCCCCACGGGAGCTGCGGCGACGACTCGTCGAGGGCGGCTTCGATGTGGCGCACGTCCAGACAGGCATCGTCTCGCCATTCGCCTGGGACTGCACCCGAGTGACGCTCGGGCTCGGCCTGCCGACGGCCATGACGTGGCACTGCATGCTCGCCCCGGTCGTCACCCTGTTCGGGGTCGCCGGGTTCGTCCGGCGCTGGGCCCGCCGGGGCGTGGCGATGTCGGCCGTCTCGGAGGTGGCCGCCGAGCCGCTGCGTGCGCTGGTCGGCGGCGCCGGGCAGGTCGGCGTGCTCCCCAACGGGATCGACGTCTCGCGCT
>JAKDLQ010000143.1 GCA_030452775.1 Micrococcales bacterium
ATTCTCTGGATGCACGGCACAAAGGCCGCGAATCTGCTCGTCCAGGAGTGCGACCTGCTCATCGCGGTCGGCGCCCGCTTCGATGACCGCGTCACCGGTGACGTGCCGAGCTTCGCCCCGCTCGCCAAGGTCATCCACCTCGACATCGACCCCGCAGAGGTCGGCAAGATCCGCAGCGCCGACGTCAGCCTCCTCGGCGACCTGCGCCTGCTGCTCCCGCAGCTTGCTGTGCGGCCGCCGATCGAGCCGTGGCGTGGGCGTGTCCGAGAGCTCGCAGCAGCCCACGGCTGGCGCTACGACCACCCGGGCGACGGCATCTATGCGCCGGCGCTGCTCAAGGAGCTCTCCGACCGGCTGCCGCGGCGCTCCGTCGTCACGACGGACGTCGGCCAGCACCAGATGTGGGCCTGCCAGCACATGAGCGTCGAGCATCCCACCGACTTCATCACCTCCGGCGGGCTCGGCACGATGGGATTCGGCCTCCCGGCAGCGGTCGGTGCGCAGCTGGCCCGGCGGGAGGACACGGTCGTGTGCATCAGCGGGGACGGCTCGATCATGATGAACATCCAGGAGTTCGCGACGCTCGGCCGATACGGGCTGCCCGTCAAGATCGTGCTCCTTGACAACCAGCGGCTCGGCATGGTCCGCCAGTGGCAGCAGCTCTTCTTCGACGGCCGGTACAGCGAGACCACCCTCGATGACAATCCCGACTTCGTCGCGCTCGCGGCCGCCTTCCGCATCCCCGGCCGCCGGATCGACACGAAGGACGAGGTCGAGGGCGCGATCTCCGACCTGCTCGCCGCGCCGGGGGCCTACCTGCTCCACGTGTCGATCGACGCGCAGGAGAACCTCTGGCCCCTCGTCCCACCCGGCGCCAGCAACGCCGACATGCTGGAGGACGCACGATGACCGTGGCCCACCTCGAGGTCGTCGCCCGCTCGACCCCCGAACTGCTCGAGCGCGTATGCCGGGTGCTGCGCCATCGTGGCGCGACGCTGGAGCATCTCGTGCTCGCCACCACCACCGCCATCGCCAGCACTGAGGGTGCGCCTCGGACCCGGATCGACCTGCAGGCCCGGCTCCGCAATCCCGATGCCGACCTCATCGTGCGCCAGCTCGCCCGGCTGCCCGACGTGCACCTCGCCCGCCGCCGGGATGAGGACTGCTCATGAAAACCGGCGCGACAACCGGCAACGGCACAGCCGGCTCAGGTGCCGGGCCAGGCGTCGGCTCAGGTGTCGGGCCAGCCATCGGGCCTGCTGTCAATGGCAGTGGCTCTGCCCACCTGCGCGCCGTCCTTCGGGCTCCGGTCTACGAGGCCGCGGTGCTCACGCCGCTCGAAACGATGGAGTCACTGTCCGCACGCCTCGGCACCACCGTGTCGGTCAAGCGGGAGGACCGCCAGCCGATCCACTCCTTCAAGATCCGCGGCGCCTACACGAGGATGCGCGCACTCACATCGGTCGAGCGCGACCATGGTGTCATCGCCGCCTCGGCCGGCAACCATGCCCAGGGCGTCGCCCTCTCGGCTGCCCTCCTCGGGATCGAGTCGATCCTCGTCATGCCGAGGACGACGGCACCGATCAAGGTCGAAGCGGTCCGTGCCCATGGTGCCAGCGTGGTCCTCCTGGGCGACACCTTCGACGAGGCCAAGGAGGAGGCGCTACGCCTCGCCGGCGCCCATGGGTACACGTATGTGGCGCCGTTCGAGGACCCGCTCGTCATCGCCGGGCAGGGCACGGTCGGCCTCGAGCTCATCCAGCAGGACGCGCATCTCGACCGCGTCTTCGTCCCGGTCGGTGGGGGTGGGCTCGCCGCAGGTGTGGCCGCCCTCGTCAAGAACCTCATGCCCGACATCCAGGTCATCGGGGTCGAGCCCGAGGACGCCGCGTGCCTGACTGCGGCCCTCGCGGCGGGCCATCCCGTGGACCTGCCCGAGGTGAGCCGCTTCGCCGAGGGCGTCGCGGTCAAGCGCATCGGCGACACCACCTTCGCGATGTGCCGTGACCACCTCGATGACGTCGTCACCGTCGACTCCGACGAGATCTGCGCCGCGATCAAGGACATCTTCGAGGACGTGCGCGCCGTGGCCGAGCCGGCCGGTGCCGTCGCCCTCGCTGGGCTGAAGAAGTACGTCGAGCAGCACGACATCCACGGCGAGCGCCTCGCGCACGTCCTGTCTGGTGCCAACGTCAACTTCCACTCGCTGCGCTACATCTCCGAGCGAGCCGAGCTCGGCGAGCAACGCGAGGCCCTCTTCGGCGTGACCATCCCGGAGCGTCGAGGCTCGTTCCTCGACTTCCTCACGGTCCTCGCCGGCCGGGCCGTGACGGAGTTCAACTACCGGGTCGACCGCTCACCCGAGGCGCGGATCTTCGTCGGCGTCCAGCTCGCTCACGGCCTCGCCGAGCGCGCCGAGATCGCAAACGCCCTGGGCGAGGCCGGATACCGGGTCATCGACCTGTCCGACGACGAGACCGCGAAGTCCCACGTGCGCTACATGATCGGCGGCCGCCCGCCGGCCATCGCCGAGCAGGCCTACTCGTTCGAGTTCCCGGAGCACCCGGGTGCCCTGATCCGGTTCCTCACGCAGCTCGGGACGCGGTGGAACATCACGATGTTCCACTACCGCAGCCACGGCGCCGACTACGGCCGGGTCCTGTGCGCCTTCGAGGGGGTCGAACACGACTTGGACTTCCATCGTCACGTCGAGGACCTCGGCTATCCGTGCCGCGACGTCTCGACGAGCCCGGCCCTGTCCTACTTCCTGCTCCCCTGACCCGCACGCCCCGGTGCTCCGTGCTCCGTGCTCCGTGCTCCGTGCTCCGGTCAGCGTCCGAACAGTCGCGCGAACACTCCGCCGCTCCTGGCCGGGACCTGCTCCTCGTGACCCGCGCAGCGCTCCGCACGAGGGACGGCGCGCATGACCTGATCGACGTGCAGCCCGCACCCTGACCACGTCGTCTTGCCACACTGGCGGCACTTCACGGCTCGGCACATGCTCAGGTCTCCTGGGTCGGATCAGTGGTATCGACACGCACTATACCCCAGCGGGTATAGTGCGTCACGCCGGTCCCGTCATCGGCGTCCGCACGACTGCCATCATAGAAATACCGTAGGGGGTATCATGAGGTGACATCCCCACCCACGACCCGAGGAGATTCGATGCAGCTCGACGCAGACGAGATGGGCTCGGTCATCAAGCGGCTCAACCGCGCCCAAGGCCAGATCGGCGGGATCGTCCGCATGATCGAGGAAGGGCGAGAGTGCAAGGACATCGTCACCCAGATGGCCGCCGTGTCCAAGGCCCTGGACCGGGCCGGCTTCGCGGTCATCGCCTTGGGCCTGCGCCAGTGCCTCACCGACCCCGCTGCCGAGGGGATGGACGTCGAGGCGATGGAGAAGCTCTTCCTCTCCCTCGCCTGAGCAGCCCCTTGTCGCGCACGACGCCCCACGTCTGTGGGCGGACCCAGCGGCATACGGCCTGGCGTGGGGGATGGGATCGGGCGAGGACACTGGCGTCCTCGCGAGTAGGGGTGTAGGCAGGGGTGATGACGACACTCGACAGCCCGCAACTTCTCGCCGAGCTCGAGCCGACGGTCGAGGACAACCTCAACCGGCACCTCGCTATCTCCCAGGACTGGATGCCACACGAATACGTTCCGTGGTCGCTGGGGCGTGACTTCGCCGAACTCGGTGGCGAACCGTGGTCGGTGGCGCAGTCCCAGTTGTCTCCGATCGCGCGGACCGCGCTCGAGGTCAACCTGCTGACCGAGGACAACCTGCCGAGCTACCACCGCGAGATCGAGCGCGCCTTCGGACGCGACACCGCCTGGGGCACGTGGGTCAACCGGTGGACCGCGGAGGAGGGCAGGCACGCCTTCTGCATTCGTGACTACCTGCTCGTCACCCGTGGCGTGGATCCGGACGAACTCGAACGCGCCCGGATGCAGACGATGGAGGTCGGCTTCGACTCCGGCGACAAGCCGCTGCTCAACGTCTGCGCCTATGTCTCGTTCCAGGAGCTCGCGACGCGCGTCTCGCACCGCAACACCGGGCGCTACACCGACGAGCCGGTCGCCGAGAAGCTGCTGACCCGGGTGGCCAAGGACGAGAACCTGCACATGCTGTTCTACCGCAACATCGTGCACGCGGCGCTCGAGCTGACGCCGAGCCAGACGATGCGCGCCATCACCGACGAGGTCGTCAGCTTCCAGATGCCCGGCGCGATCATCCCCGGCTTCGGGCGCAAGGCCGTCCAGATGGCGATGGCCGGGATCTACGACCTGCGCATCCACCACGACGACATCGTCGCTCCGCTGCTGCGCCAATGGGGCGTCTACGAGCTCGAGGGGCTCGACGCCGATGGAGAGAAGGCTCGCGATGAGCTCGCTGCCGCCGTTGCGGCCCTCGATGCCGAGGCCAGTAGGTTCGTCGAGAAGCGCGAGGCGGCGGCCGCGAAGAAGGCAGCGCGTCAGGCGACCTGAGATTGCCCGACCCGAGGAGAGAACCATGACCGTGCCAGCCGCGCCACGAGAGATCCCGCCGGGCTGGTATCCCGATCCGAACGGCACCGGGAGCCGCTACTGGGATGGCGCTGCCTGGACCGAGCAGGTCGGGCCGGCGTTGCCGGTCATGAGCCCGATGGGGCCTGCCGGCACGGGCGCGATCGTCGACGAGTGGGGGATGCCGATCAGCCCGCGTTCACGTCTCGCGGCTGCCATCCTCTGCGGATTCCTCGGGGTGCTGGGCCTGCACCGGTTCTACACCGGGAAGATCGGGACCGGCATCCTGCTGCTGCTGACCGGTGGCGGGCTCGGCATCTGGTGGATAGTCGACTTCATCCTCATCTGTGTCGGCTCGTTCCGCGACAAGCAGGATCGGCGCCTGCTGAACTGGTGACGCTAATCGAGCGCCCGGCGCGACCCAACGCCACGCGGACATCGCTCACGAGGAGCCGTTGGCCCGATCGTCGCTTTGCTTGGCCGCAAACCGGCTGACGATGAGCGCGACGAAGGTCACGAGGAACACCTGGCCGAGGACCGCCTCGGATCCGGCGAGGAGGCCGCCGAAGTCGGTGGCGGGGACCCGGTCGCCGTAGCCGAGCGTCGTGATCGTCTCGAGGCTGGCGTACATATAGACCGTCGTGGACACCGGCTCGCCGTAGAACGGTGTGCTGCCCAATGCATCGACGGACGCGAAGACGGCAGCGTAGCCCACGGCGATCTGCAGATAGGACGCTACGGCGCCCATCACCGTGTCCACGGTGACCGCCGAGTGCTGCAGGACGCGCCTGGCGACGACGAACGGCACGAGGATCGTCGCGATGAGCCATAGACCTGCGGCGTCCTGTGCGGGATTGGTGGGCGATACACCCCCTTGGACGAGGGCGACGACGACGTGCGCGACCAGCGTGACGACGATGAGGGCGTCGGCGGCATGTCGCCACCGTCGCTTCACCCCGGCCGCGCGCACGGCGACGATGAGGGCCGCCCCACTGATGGCGTGGGTCACGAGGGACGCCCATGCCGATCCCCGCACGTCGATGAGGCTCTGCGCGACGATCGTCGCGAGCACGAGGAGCAGGACGATCCCGAAGCGGTCGAGCAGGCGCGGGGCCGGCTCCTCATCCGTCCGGCGTTGACGCTCCGCGCGCAAGAGGTCCATCAGCGGCCTGGGCGGTGCCCCTCGCTTGTGCCCTCGCTGCGGCTGGGCCATTCATCACCTCCTGCGTCTGCGTGGGTTCGATCCTTGCCGAGACGCCGCGGTTCACCCGGGCTGCGCTCGGGCCCAAGCCTGCCACGCGAGGTTGGTCGGCGCACGGACTGCGATGTGAGCAGCGTCCGCTCAGTGAGGCAGCGGCCGCTCAGTGAGGCAGCGGCTGTTCCGCACGAGGCACGCCGCGAAGCCTCGCCGCACTGCTTGAGCCGCAATACTGCACGTATGGCCGTGCCCCACCCCTGTGCCGGAAGGAT
>JAKDLQ010000144.1 GCA_030452775.1 Micrococcales bacterium
GGGGCGGTCGCGGCGGACCGTGGGGTGGCCACCGTCCGGTCCCGCCCCCCTGGGTGCACGAGATCGTGCGGCAGTTCGGTGGACCCGACCTCGCGGACGAGTTCGTCGGGCGGCCCCGGCGCCCGAGACGTCCCCGCGCCCGTCGCGGTGATGTCCGGGCAGCGATCCTCGATGTCCTGGCCGGCGACGAGATGAACGGCTACCAGCTCATCCAGCAGATCTCCGAGCGCAGCGACGGGGCCTGGAAGCCGAGTCCCGGCTCGGTCTATCCGACGATCCAGCAGCTCGAGGACGAGGGCCTCGTCGAGGGCCGCGACGTCGAGGGCCGACGAGTGCTTCGGCTCAGCGACGCGGGGAGAGCCTACGTCGAGGAACACCCTGCGGAGATGGCCGCAACGTGGGCGCCGTTCGAGGCGGCTGACGCGGCCGGCGACGAGGACCGGTGGTCGGCCTGGAGCCGCCCGAGCGACGATCTCATGCCGGTCGCGAGCCAGGTGATGAGCGCCATGTGGCAGATCGTCACGACCGGGACCGCCCAGCAGCGCGCCGAGGCGACAGAGATCCTCGTCGGGGCCCGCCGCAAGCTCTACAACCTGCTCGCCGAGGGCGACCCCAGGTCCAGCAGCGACGATGAGGAGCGCGACGAGCGCGACGAGCGCGACGACTGAGAGTTCCCTCGTGCAACCGTCGGGCATCCTCATCGCCGGCACCTCGTCCGATGCGGGCAAGTCGGTCATCGTGGCCGGCCTGTGCCGGGCGCTCGCGCGCCGCGGCCTGCAGGTGGCGCCCTTCAAGGCACAGAACATGTCCAACAACTCGATGGTCTGCGCTGACGGGGAGATCGGGCGAGCACAGTACGTGCAGGCCCTGGCCGCGCGAGTCGTCCCGACCACCGCGATGAACCCCGTCCTGCTCAAGCCCGGGACGGACCGCCGATCCTTCGTCGTTGTGCGCGGACACCCGTCGGGAACCCTCGAAGCCGGGCAGTATGCCGCTGGGCGTGCTCGTCTCAAGGATGCCGCCTTCGCCGCCTACCGGGAGCTACAGGCGCAGTACGACCTCGTGGTCTGTGAAGGCGCCGGGTCTCCGACGGAGATCAACCTGCGCTCGGGAGACTTCGTCAACCTCGGGCTGGCGAGCGAGTTCAGGCTGCCGGTCATCGTCATCGGCGACATCGACCGAGGCGGGATCCTCGCAGCTCTCTACGGGACGTGGGCGCTGCTCGAGGACGAGGACCGGGCGCTGCTCAAGGCCTTTGTCATCAACAAGTTCCGCGGGGACGCGTCGGTGCTCGAGCCGGGACTCGAGCGGATCACGCAGCTCACCGGAGTGCCGTTCCGGGGGATCATCCCCTGGCTGCTCGACGTGTGGCTCGACAGCGAGGACACGCTGGAGGTCGGCCATTGGCGAGCCGGCACCGCGCTGTCGGCAACGGCGCGCGACCGGCTCAAGGTGGCCATCGTGCGGTTGCCGCGGATCTCCAACGCGACTGATGTCGACGCCCTCGCCGCCGAGCCGGGAATCGATGTGATGGTGACGGCGGACCCGGCGGTCGTCGAGGTCGCCGATGTCGTCGTGCTCCCCGGGACGCGTTCCACCGCAGACGATCTCCGGTGGCTCAAAGAGTCCGGACTGGCGGATGCCGTCGGTCGACGCGCCGGCCTGGGTCGCCCGGTGCTCGGGATCTGCGGCGGCTACCAGATGCTCGCGGACGTGATCGAGGACGACGTCGAGGGTCAGGTGGGCAGGATCGAAGGGCTCGGGCTGCTGCCGACGCGGGTCGAGTTCGCTGCCGAGAAGGTGCTGGCACGACCGACCGGGTCGTGGCGCGGGCATCCGGTCGAGGCCTACGAGATCCACCATGGGATCGCCAGGCCCATCGCGTCAGACCGTCCGAGCCAGCCCTTCCTCGACGGCTGGCGGTCCGGATCCGTCTGGGGGACGATGTGGCATGGCGCCTTCGAAGCGGACGCCTTCCGCCGGGCCTGGCTCACCGAGGTAGCGCGAATGGCCGGGTCGCAGTGGCAACCGGATGCGGATGCGCCCGGCTTTGCCCAGCGGCGCGAGCACATGCTCGACACGCTCGCGGACGCCGTCGAGGAGCACGTCGACATCGCTCGTCTCATCGACCCGACACGGGCCGGCACGAGAGGATCCAGCGTGTGATCACACGGATTCGCGCCATCGGGATCGGCCTGGGCAATCCCGAGCACCTCACCGGCCAGGCCATCCGCGCGCTGCAGACCGTCGATGTCATCCTCGTCCCCGACGATGGCGAGGCCACTGAGGCGACTGCCGACCTCGCCGCGGCCCGGCAGGCTATCTGCGCCGCGTTCATCGCCGCGGACCACCCCTACCGCATCGTCGAGGTTCCCGAGGTGGTCGGTCTGGGGCGCGAGGCGGGGGCGGCACCCGGCACGGCGGCATACGGCCACGGCGGCGACGAGTGCGCAGAGGTCGTCGACAGGTATGCCGAGGTCATCGACGGCCTCGGCGCACACGAGCAGACGGTGGGCCTGCTCGACTGGGGTGACCCCGCCCGCCACGACTGGGCGGTCCGCGTCGTCGCCGCGCTGTCGGCACGGCTCGGCGTCGAGCACGATGTCATCCCCGGCATCAGCGCCCCGCAGCTACTCGCCGCGGCGCACCGGATCCCGCTGGGCCGGATCGGCTCCTCGATCCACCTCACGACGGGGCAGCGCCTCGTCGCCGAGTACGATTCCGCGCTCGGTGACGTCGTCGTCGTGCTCGATGAGGACCTGCACTGCGGCGATCTCGCCGACCTCTACCCGAATGTGGAGCTCTGCTGGGGCGCCTTCCTGGGCTCGGCCGACGAGGTGCTCGTGCGCGGCCGGTTGGCGGATGTCATCGACGAGGTGCGACGAGTGCGAGCGGAGGCCCGCCGGCGGCACGGATGGGTCATCGACGCCTATCTGCTGCGCCCACCCGGCGACGAGCGAGGCCCTGCCCTGCCCGCCTGGCCGCGGATGGAGTCGCTCTCCGACGGCGTCGTGAGCCTTCGCCCGATAACGGCGGCCGACTGGGCGGTGCTTCTCGAGGAGCACAACGACGAGGAGTCGCTGCGCTGGGACTTCACGGGCGAGCCCCTCACCGAGCGGCACGCCCGCAGGAACGCAGCGCGGGCTCCGCGCGACTGGAGCGGTGGGCGCGCCGCACGCTGCGTCATCGTGGACGAGGCGTCGCGCGCCGCCGCAGGGACCATCTCGGCCGTACGGATGGGGCCCCCCGACGTCGCTCTCATCGGCTACGGCGTGCTGCCGGCCTTCCGCGGGCGCGGTCTCGCGACGCGCGCCCTGACACTGCTGGCGGACTGGGTCATGCGCGAGACGCCGATCGGACGGCTCGAGCTCGGCCACAAGATCGACAATGTCGTCTCCGGGAAGGTGGCGACGGGCGCCGGCTTCCTCGCCGAAGGAGTGCACGCGGGCCGCTTGAGGAACGCGGACGGAACCTTCTCCGACGAGGTCTCCTACGCTCGGATCCGAGCGAGCGCCCCTGGGCCGGCCGCCTCGACGTAGGCGAACGGTACCGACAGCTGCCCGTCTTCGACGCGCACCTGGTAGCGCGTCCGGCCGCGTTTGACGATCGGCCCCAGCGCCCCCAGATACCGCCCCGGCGCCGAGACGCGGACCAGCTGACCTGGCCTGAACGACCCTGGTGCGCGCACCGGCATGCCGGTGCGTAACGACTTGAGCTCCGCGGCATAGTTGGGATGCATCGACACGTGCTCACCGTGGAAGGTCCAGTCGACGACGCGCTGCGCCGCCGGCCCGGAGCAGCGCGTGCACAGCAGCACCCGGGTCGGCACCTTGTGGCGGGTCGCCGAGTGGCCCTGGGGGCAGGTCCCACGCCACGGGCCGGGCACCTGCGGCGCATCGGGCGACGAACACCGCGTGCCGGTGCTGCCGATCTCGCGGGCCTTGCCCTGCCACACGGCGTCGTGGCCATGCCGAGGACCGACGAGGGCATGGGCGATCTCGTGCAGGATCGTGTCGCGGACCTCGTCCTCGGGGTGCAGCTGAGTCAGGTAGGCGCTGAGCGAGATGACTCGCTCGCGGTATCGGCACAGGCCGGCGCGGGTCTTGGCTCGATCGAACGACAGCCTCCAGCCCGCCAGCCCGTGCGTATCCATCAAGTCGCCGCCCAGGGCGCGTGCTGCGCTCAGGTCCATCTCATCCTCCCATTCGCTCCCCTGGCAGAGACTGTAGGGGAGGACGCCGACACGGCCCTCGCCGTCACCGGCGTCCTTAAACCATGCCCCAAACCGGTCAACACCTGAATGTCTGCAACTGCTGACCCCGAACGACTTCACCGACCTGACGGTCATCGAACCGCGTCATCGAAAAACGGCTACGAGACTTCCAGGCCTGCTCCAACGCCACCGCACAATCGTTCCGCCGGCGACTTGCTACCAGCGACCTCGGCGAACCAGTTGTGCGGGAATCCGCGCTAGGGTGAGGCCCTGGGACCAGCTGCTGGAATGCCGTCCCAACCGAGGAAGAGCCCAGGAGGAAGTCGTTCATGCTTAACAAATTCGACAGCGCTGGTCGGTGGGTCGTGGGCACCGATGGTTCGTTGCGCGCCGACAAGGCGGTTATGTGGGCGGCCAAGCACGCATCCGAACGCAAAGTGCCGGTGCCCCTGTTGATCATCCATGTGATTCAAGAATCGCCGCTGCCGTCCGCGGCTGCGCAGGACGTCATCAACGACGAGCTCGGACACAAGGACGCGGTTCGCCTGCAGGCCGAGCGACTCGTCCAGGACGTGGCTGCCCGAGTGCACGAGTCCTACCCCGACCTCGTCATCGAGACGGCCGTCGTCCGCGGACAACCGGAAGTGGTGCTTGCCGCGGCAGGTGCGGATGCCGACCAGGTCGTGGTGGGCGGCTCGGCCGATCACGTCGTCGCCAACGCACAGGGCACGGTGGCCGTGGTGCCTGAGCATGTCGAGGATCGTCCAGAGGGCCCCGTCGTCTTGGGACTGGATGACTCCAAGGAGGGCCGACTGGCCATAGCGCGTGCGTTCCAGGCAGCCTCGCTGCGCGGCGTCCCCCTGATCGCGATGCCCGCGTGGGAGCAGAGCGCCCGTGGCGAGTCGCCGAGCGGACGGCGCGACGAGTCGGCGATCGAGGGAGCCCAGCGGTTGATCGCTGACAAGGTGGCCGAGTTCCCCGAGGTGCCGGTGACCGTCGAGGCGCCATCTGGGCGTCCCGAGGATGGGCTGACCGAGGCGTCACGGACGGCCGGTATGGTCGTGATCGGCTCGCGAGGGCGCGCCGGTTTCACCGGATTGCGGCTGGGCGCAGCCACACGCCACGTGCTTCAGAACTCATACAGCCCGGTCGTCGTCACCCGTGGGTACGCCGGCTGGCAGGATCAGACCGGACGAGGCTTGCCCGTCGCGGCTCACTGAGTCACCGCCTCCGGTCTGGCCGCCTGGGGCTGACCGGTGGCGGCCGCGCTACTGTTTGTAGTATGTTCCTCGGATGCCCCTCGCCGATGGCGAAGAGCGGGGGCCTTCGTCAGCACTAGGGAATGAGTGGTCATGAACGAAGATGTATCTCATCCCCCGGTGAGCGCCGGTCGGTCGACGCTGACGATGTCACCGTCAAAGCCGGTCAGTACGGTACGTGCGGCCACCGTCCTGATGATCGGAATTGTCGCGCTGGCATTCACGGCACCGTGGGTGAAGGTCGCCAACTTCGAGCCCGCGACGTCTGTCCTTCTTCGTGTGGCTATCGCGATTCCGGTGCTACTTCCCTTCGCGTTGCGCGAGCGCGCCACGCGGGGCGGCGTGAACCGCGCAGGCACTATCCTCGCTCTCGTGGCGGGATTTTTCCTGGGCCTCGACTTCACCGCGTGGAACTGAGGTTTTCTCACCAGGGGTGAGCGTGAGCGTCTGAGGGGCCTGTGATGTCA
>JAKDLQ010000145.1 GCA_030452775.1 Micrococcales bacterium
CCGTCCAGGTGGACCGTGACCCCGCCGCGCTCATCCCACTCGTGCGAGACGTGGCGGCTCACAGGTCGAGGACGAGCTGGCGCTGCTCGCCGTAACGGGTGAAGCCGATCCGGCGCAGGATCGGTGACGAGGTCTCCACCCGGGCGTGGGTGAGCCCCAGCGTGGCTCCGGCGGCCCGGCCGATGCGCAGGCGTTCGGCGAGTACGGCCCGGTAGGCCCCCGCCGACGCAGCGTCGACGCGGTCGCGCCGCCCCAGAGGCGGCACACCTCGCCGGCCATGTCCCAGCCGCCGACCCCGGCCGGTCGCCCATCGAGATAGGCCATGACCTCTCCCGTCGAGTCGTCCTCGAAGCCGTGTGCCAGCCAGGCCAGGTCTGTCGACAGCTGCTCGTCGGTCTGCTCCTCACCCCCGAAGCCGTCCCGATGGATGAGATGCGCGTCCCGCTTCGTGGACAGATCCCGGACGCGCCGGACCTCGATCGCCGCCGGGACCCCGAGGTCGGGGAGTCCGTCGCCGGTCGGCAGGCCGAGGACGTCCATCCGCTCGACGACCTCACCGCCGCGTCGCCTGATCTCGGGTTCCAGCGTCGCCGGGCGGGTCGTGTCGGACACCGTCCACCAGAGCCGATCCCGACCGAATCCCCTCACGATCGCATGGATCTCGTCCACCAACTCGGTCGCCGCGCGATCCGAGGCGAACACCCGCGCGCATGTCGGCGCGACGAAGTGCTCGGGATAGGCGACGACGAGCAGCTCCTCGGTCCACGCGCGCGGGGCTGCCGGCGCAATCCAGACCCACTTGCTCGAGGCGGCATGCACCGCGTCCGCATCTCACGTGGTGCCATCGCCCGCCGTCACCAGGACAGGCTACCCAGACCGGCTGCCGAGACAGACTGCCGAGACAGACTGCCGAGACAGACTGCCGAGAGAGGCTACGGTCGGAGCATGCGATTCGGCCTGGTCATCCTGCCCGAGTACACGTGGACGGCAGCGGCTCCGAAGTGGCGCCAGGCCGAGACGATGGGGTTCGACCACGCCTGGACCTTCGACCACGTCGTCTGGGGCGGCCTGCCCGAATCTCCTTGGTTCGCAGCGATACCCACGCTGACGGCCGCAGCATGCGTCACCGACCGGATCCGGCTCGGCACCTTCGTCTCCTCACCCAACAACCACCACCCGGTCCAGTTCATGCGCGAGATACTCGCGCTCGATGACATCTCCGCGGGCCGCTTCATCCTCGGTCTCGGCACGGGCGGGGAGCCCGACTCCACCATCACCGGCGAGGACCTGACCCTCGGGCAGCGGGTCGCTCGCTTCCACGAGTTCACCGACCTGCTCGACCGGCTGCTGCGCGAGGATCACGTCGACTCCGACGGCGCGTACTACCGCGCCCGCGAGGTGCGGACCCTGCCCGGCCCGGTCCGGCGGGACCGGCCCGGCGCGGACACCAACCGGGTGCCCCTCGTCGTCGCCGCCAACGGGCCGAAGTCGATCCGCCTCGCCGTCGACCGCGGAGACGCGTGGATGACCTACGGTGGCGCCGCCGAGACGGACGATGCCTGGTGGGGGCTGATCGAGGCAGGCAGCCACGTCGCCGACGAGGCGCTGGCGCGCGCCGGCCGTGAGCGGCATACCCTCCGCCGGTATCTCAACCTCGACGCGAAGCCCACGTTCGCGCTCGCGAGCGCGGCCGCCTTCGAGGACTGTGTCGGGCGCGCGGACCGGCTCGGCTTCACCGACGTCGTCGTGCCGTGGCCCCGCGACTCCGAGCCGTTCCGCGGCGAGCTGGCCACCCTCGAGGCGGTCGCCGCAGACGTGCTCTCGAGGTGGCGCTGAATGCCGCCGCGCCGGCGCACGCCGATCGCCGAAGGTCACCGCGCGTTGACCGTATGCCGCCGTGCCGGCTTCGCCGCCGACCGGCAGACCACCGCCACGGCGGTCCGCTTCACCCTGGAGGAGCTGGCCGCCGAGGCGCCGGGACGCACCGTCGAGGTGCGAGTCCCGCCGTACGGCGCCGTGCAGTGCATCGAGGGCCCGGTCCACACCCGCGGCACCCCACCCAACGTCATCGAGACCGACGCGGGCTCCTGGCTCGCCCTCGCGACGGGGGAGCTCGCCTGGGACGAGGCCCTCGACACGGCTCGGGTGCGTGCGAGCGGGCAGCGGGCCCACCTCGACGGACTGCTGCCGCTGCGGTCACTTACGCTGGGGCGGTGACCGACCGACCTCGCACTCCCAGCCGACATCGCACCCCCAACTTCAGGCGCTTCATCATCACCGGCGCACTGATCGGGCTGGTCATCGGCGTGTTCCTCGGGATGCGGGACTCCGGCGGCCCGAGCTACAGCCCGGAGATGAACTACAGCGACAGCACCGCCATCGCCTTCCTCGGCGTGGTCGGCGTGTTGCTCGGAGGCGGACTCGGTGCCGGAGTCGCGGTGCTGTTCGACCGCACCGGCAGGGACGGCCGATGACCGGACGCTCGGGTCCCTTGACCGGAGTGCGGGTGATCGAGTTTGCCGGGCTCGGCCCCGGCCCGTTCGCGGCGATGCTGCTGGCCGACCTCGGCGCGGACGTCATCCGGATCGACCGCAGCGGGCCCGCGTCGATGCCGATAGCGCTCCCCTCGGAGGCAGACCTGCTCCGGCGCGGCAGGCCCTCGGTGATCCTCGATCTCAAGCACCCGGACGGGCTGCGGACCGCCTTGGATCTGATCGAACGGGCCGATGTGCTCATCGAGGGCTTCCGCCCGGGTGTCGCCGAACGCATGGGCTTCGGCCCAGACGTCTGCCTCGAGCGCAACCCCGAGCTCGTCTACGGCCGGGTGACCGGGTGGGGCCAGGACGGGCCGCTGTCCCAGACGGCGGGGCACGACAGCGGCTACATCGCGATCACCGGGGCGCTGGCCGCGATCGGTCGCGCGGACGGGCCTCCGCAACTGCCCCTCAACCTCGTCGGCGACTTCAGTGGCGGCGCGATGTACCTCGTCGTCGGCATCCTGGCGGCGCTGCTCGAGTCGAAGGCCAGTGGCCGAGGGCAGGTGATCGATGCCGCCATCGTCGACGGGACCGCCCACCTGTCCTCGATGATCGTCGGCCTGGTCTCGGCCGGTGAGTGGCGCACCGAGCGTGGCACCAACCTGCTCGACTCCGGGTCACCGTTCTACGACGTCTACGAGACGAGCGACGGGCAGTGGATGGCGGTCGGTCCCCTTGAGCCGCGGTTCTGGACCGAGCTGCTCGCCCGCCTCGACCTGACCGATCGGGCTCCTGACCGGCGCGACGTCGACACGTGGCCGGCGCTCCGCGACCTGCTCGCCGCCACCTTCCGGACCCGCACCCGGGACGAGTGGACCGAGCACTTCGCCGACAGCGACGCCTGCGTGGCGCCGGTCCTCACCTTCGCCGAGGCCCCGGAGCACCCGCACCTGACCGCCCGCGGCACCTACGTCGAACGAGGCGGCATCGTCCAGCCGGCACCGGCCCCGCGCCTGTCCCGGACGCCCGGGGCGTTGTCGACGCCGCCCCCGGTCATCGGGTCGAGCACCCGCGAGGCCCTCATCGCCTGGGGCATCGACGATGTCGAGCAGCTCATCACGTCCGGCGCCGCGGTCCAAACCTGACGGCCGCCGTCCAAGCCTGACGGTCGCGGAATACCTCGACTCCGGCCGGTCGTTGGCCTGTCCATGCGCCTGTTCGCCGCTGTCGTCCCCTCGCCGGAGGTGCTCGAGGACCTCGAGGAGCACCTGGCCCCCCGGATCGAGGCCTCCGATGACATCCGCTGGACCGACCCGCACCAGTGGCACGTGACGCTCGCCTTCTGCAAGGAGGCCCCGGACCGCATCCTCGACGACCTCACCGAGCGGCTCACCCGGGCAGCCGGGCGGACCCGCCCGTTCGAGCTCGCGCTGCTCGGCGCAGGCGCCTTCCCCAACCCGTATGCCGCCCGCGTCCTCTGGGCGGGAGTCGCCGACGAGGCGGGGATGCTGCGGCCGCTCGGCGGCAGCGTCCGTAATGCGTTCAACAAGGCGGGCGGGCCCCCGGACGGGACCCGGTTCCATCCGCACGTGACGCTGGGCCGGTTCGCCCGTCCGACCGAGGCGACCCGGTGGATCCGGGTGTTCGACGCCTATGAGAGCCCCACGTGGCGAGTCACCGAGATCGACCTCATCGAGTCGCACCTGGGGCAGGGGCGGGGACGCCGACCCCGTTACGAGGTCATCGAGCGGTTGCCCCTTGCGGGGGTCACGGCGGCAGGCGAGCGCCGCGCGGGACCGGCGTGAGCGGCATACCGGCTCGTCCACTGTCAGGTGTGGGAGGATTGCCACGTGGCACGCGGTGATGGTCGGTTGTCCCATGACCTCCTGCCCGGCGAGAAGGGCCCCCAGGACGCCTGCGGCGTCTTCGGTGTCTGGGCACCCGGCGAGGAGGTGGCCAAGCTCACCTACTTCGGGTTGTACGCGCTGCAGCACCGTGGCCAGGAGTCCGCGGGCATCGCGACCGGCGACGGCGAGAAGATCCTCGTCTTCAAGGAGATGGGCCTGGTCTCGCAGGTCTTCGACGAAGCGACGCTCGGCTCGCTGCGCGGGCACATCGCCATCGGCCACACGCGCTACTCGACGACGGGTGGGTCGACGTGGGAGAACGCCCAGCCGACCCTCGGCGGGTCCGAGGAGCGCACCCTCGCCCTGGCGCACAACGGCAATCTCATCAACACCGACGAGCTACGGCAGATGGTCGGGGACCACTTCGGGGATGTCCGGGTCGCCGGTGAACTTGCCCAGGGCAACACGTCCGACACCGCGCTCGTGACCACGCTGCTGTCCGCGGACACCGACAAGACGACCGAGCAAGCGGCCCTCGAGCTCTTCCCGAGGCTGCGCGGCGCCTTCTCCCTGGTCTTCATGGACGAGACGACGCTGTATGCTGCTCGCGACCCCTGGGGAGTCCGTCCCCTCGCGCTCGGTCGACTCGAGCGTGGCTGGGTCGTCGCCTCCGAGACCGCGGCGCTGCAGACCGTTGGTGCCTCCGTGATCCGTGAGGTCGCGCCTGGTGAGCTCATCGCGATCGACGAGCACGGCCTGCGGTCGCACACGTTCGCGCCACCGCAGCCCAAGGGATGTGTCTTCGAGTACGTCTACCTCGCCCGGCCCGACGCCGTGATCGGCGGCCGGGTCGTCCACGAGGCCCGTGTCGAGATGGGCCGGTCGCTGGCGCGCGAGCATCCCGTCGAGGCCGACCTCGTCATCGGCGTGCCCGAGTCGGGTGTGCCGGCAGCGGTCGGGTACTCGCAGGAGTCCGGGATCCCCTTCGGTCAGGGGTTCGTCAAGAACGCCTACGTCGGGCGCACCTTCATCCAGCCGTCCCAGACGCTGCGTCAGCTCGGCATCCGGCTCAAGCTCAACCCGCTCGAGCACACGATCCGGGGCAAGCGCCTCATCGTGGTCGACGACTCGATCGTGCGCGGCAACACCCAGCGCGCCCAGGTCCGGATGCTCCGCGAGGCGGGCGCGGCCGAGATCCACGTGCGGATCTCCTCGCCGCCCATCCAGTGGCCGTGCTTCTACGGCATCGACTTCGCCACCCGGGCCGAGCTCATCGCCACCGGCCTCGGGGTCGAGGAGGTCCGGGCCTCGATCGGGGCCGACTCGCTCGGCTACATCTCCGAGGCCGGGATGATCGCAGCGACCGATCAGCCCGCCGACGAGCTGTGCACGGCCTGCTTCACCGGGCGCTACCCGATCGCCCTGCCCGAGGACGGGCACATCGGCAAGCAGATCCTCGAGACCCTCCCGCTCGATGTCCGGACCGGTCACGACCGCTCGGTCGACGTCGACGGTGTGCCAAGCGGCGTCGGCGTCGGAGGATCCAACGCCCTCGAGCGCCCGTAGCGTCCGTCTC
>JAKDLQ010000146.1 GCA_030452775.1 Micrococcales bacterium
CGACCGGGCCGGGCTGCCCGAGGACTTCCGCGCGAAGCTCGCCACGGTGCTGGCCCACTACGGCGTCACGGGCTTCGATCGGACGCCGGAGCTCGAGCAGGCCGTATTCCGGATCTTCCTCGCCCAGCAGCGCTCGACACCCGAGGTGTCCCTCGCCACGGCGGTGCTGCAGCGCTGGCTCGTCGAACCCGTGCCCGCCACTCCGGACGACGCCGCCGCCAAGGACGTGCTCGACCGCCTCGTGCTGGCCACCCAGCTGCGCTTCCCTGTCATCGGCGACCTGGCTCGCAGCGTCCGCTTCCGATGGTTCGAGCAGCCGCTGGTCGACGCCGACCGGCAGAAGGTGCTCGCGGGGGTGCGGGACATGGTGGCCGCCCTCGCTACCGACGACAACAGCGAGCGACACGCAGCCGGCATCGATGAGCTCGCGGCAATCCCTGAGCAGATCGTCGGCTTCCTCGCCGAACGCCTCTCCGACCCCTCGGCGGAGGCGGTGCACGAACGCGAACCGCTGCTCGAGGTCCTCATCAAGCGCCACTACCGTGAATACGAGCTGCACGCACTGCACACCTTCACCGAGAGCAAGCGAGCCTTAGCGACCGCCGACTACACGATCGATGGCCGTCTCACCCACCTCACGTCCACCATCGGGGCCGTATCCGAGCTCGTCCCCGGCAGCAGTCTCGACTCGGCCGTCGCAAGCGATGTCTGGAGCCGCCCGGACGCCCACCACGCCGTCGTCGACCTCTACCTGCACTGGCCTGAGGAGCCGGAGCAACTCGAGGAGGCGAGTGACCACCTCGCCGGGGCGCTCAGTCGATTGTCCTTCTCGAGAGAGGTCCGCCGGGTCGCCATCGCAGTCAGTGCGGGCGACGAGCGGCCGGTGCACTACTTCACCTACCGGCCGGATCCCGACGAGGACACCCCGGGCTTGAAGGAGGACCGCCTCGTCCGCGGGGTCCACCCGATGGTGGGACGACGTCTCAATCTCTGGCGCCTGCGCGCCTTCGACGTGACCCGGCTCGGTGCACCCGAGGACGTACTGCTCTACGAGTGCGTCGCCAGGGACAACCCGGAGGATCGTCGTCTGGTGGCCCTCGCCCAGGTGCGTCAGCTCATCGTGGTACGCGATGACGCCGACACCGTCACCGCCCTGCCGCACGTCGAGCGGGCCATCGCCAACTGCCTCGACGCGATCCGCCGGGTCCGCGCCGAACGGCCCGGAGACCGGCTCGACATGAACTCGGTGTGGGTGTCGATCTGGCCCCCCATCGAGGCCGACCTCGATCAGCTCACCGCGCTACAGACCAAGATCGTCCCACTCACCGTCGATGCCGGCCTCGAGGAAGTCCTCGTCCAGGGCCAGGTCGCGACCGCGCCGGGGACGCCTCCGGTCCACATCGCCGCGCGCTTCTACTATCAGCCCGGATCCGGAGTCGTCTCGTCCATCGAGGAGCCGCCGACCGAGGGCCTCAAGCCGCTGGACGACTATGCCTCCAAGGTCATGCGCGCCAAGCGTCGTGGCCTCGTCTACCCCTACGAGCTGCAGTCCCTCATCGCCGGCGAGGGCGGCACCGTCATCGAGCACGATCTCGATGACACCGGGCGCCTCGTCCCGGTCGAGCGCCCGCTCGGCCTCAACAAGGCAGGCATCATCGCGGCAGTGGTCACGACACCGACCGCCCTGCATCCCGACGGCATCCGGCGAGTCGTCCTCAGCGGGGATCCGCTGCGGTCACTCGGCTCGGTCGCCGAGGCCGAGTGCGCCCGCATCATGGCCGCCATCGATCTGGCCGAGTCACTCCAGGTGCCGGTCGAGTGGTTCTCCCTGTCGGCCGGTGCCCGTATCTCGATGGACTCGGGGACAGAGAACATGGACTGGGTCGCTCGCGCCCTCAAACGGATCATCGAGTTCACCCAGGCCGGCGGCGAGATCAACATCGTCGTCGCCGGCATCAACGTCGGCGCCCAGCCCTACTGGAACGCCGAGGCGACGATGCTCATGCACACCAAGGGCATCCTCGTCATGACACCTGACAGCGCCATGGTCCTCACCGGCAAACAGTCGCTCGACTTCTCCGGCGGCGTCTCGGCCGAAGACAACTTCGGCATCGGCGGCTACGACCGGGTCATGGGACCGAACGGCCAGGCGCAGTACTGGGCCAAGAACCTCGCCGAGGCACACGGCATACTCATGGCCCACTACGAGCACTCCTACATCGCCGCTGGAGAGACGCGCCCGCGGCGAGCCCCCACCACTGACCCCTTCGACCGGGACGTCAGCAGCTACCCGCACACCCTCCCGGAGTCCGGCTTCACCACCGTCGGCGACATCTTCTCGGCGCAGACCAACGCGGAGCGCAAGAAGCCGTTCGACATCCGCACCCTCATGCGGTCCGTGGCCGACCAGGACCACGCGATGCTCGAGCGGTGGGCCACCATGGCCGACGCGGAGACGGCCGTGGTGCAGGATGCCCACCTTGGCGGCATACCCGTATGCCTCGTGGGCATCGAGTCCAAATCGGTGCCGCGGCGCGGCTTCCCGCCCACCGACGGCCCCGATACCTACACGGCCGGGACGCTCTTCCCACGCTCGTCCAAGAAGGTGGCACGGGCGATCAATGCCGCGAGCGGCAACCGCCCCGTCGTCGTCCTTGCCAACCTGTCCGGCTTCGACGGGTCCCCCGACTCGATGCGCAACCTGCAGCTCGAGTACGGCGCCGAGATCGGTCGCGCCATCGTCAACTTCGACGGGCCTATCGTCTTTACCGTTGTGTCGCGCTATCACGGCGGCGCCTTCGTCGTCTTCTCCAAGGCGCTCAACCCGAACATGACGGTGCTCGCCATCGAGGGGTCGTTCGCCTCGGTCATCGGCGGCGCACCGGCTGCGGCCGTCGTCTTCTCCCGAGACGTCGATGCCCGGACGGCGGCCGACCCCCAGGTGCGCGACCTAGCGGTCCGGGTCGATGCCGCCGAAGGGATCGAGCGAGCCCGCCTCGCGACGGAACTCGAAGATCTGCGCGCTTCGGTCCGCACGGTCAAGCTCGGCGAGGTGGCTGCGGAGTTCGACCGGGTGCACAACATCCACCGCGCCGTCGACGTGGGTTCGGTGGACGAGGTGATCAGCGCCGGTCAGCTACGCCCACGGATCATCGCCGCTCTCGAGGAGGGGCTCGATCGCTGACGCCGACGAGCCGATGCTGGTGGTAGGTCAGGTGGTCGTCCGGGGCCTCGCGACCCGGGATCCTGTGGACGACGGGGCCACTCGAGTCGAGGGCGTGTGGACGACGGGGCCACTCGAGATGGCAAGGGGGGCATCACGTCGGGGATCCGGCCATGAAGTCCGGTTCCCACGGGACTATGCCGGACTTCGTGGCCGGATCGGCTCAGCCAACCGGACTTCGTGGCCGGATCGGCTCGCCCTGCCGACGCGGAGGGGCCTTAGGGCCAACTATTCACTCATGGGCGGCCCGGAACCATCGCATCCCGCCGATGAAGGCGCACAGCACGCCCAGCCCGCCGATAACGAGGCCGGCGGCGAGCCAGACCACCAGGCGGGCTGAGTTGTCGGCGGCGCTCCCGCCGCTCATGCTGCCGCCCAGCAGGCCGGCGAGCGGCGCCAGAACGGCGACGAGGCCCCCCAGGATGGTCATCCAGAAACCGGCTGGGACAGGTTTGGTCTCTGGGGGATCGGTGTGCGTGACGCTCATTGCCGCTCCTTATAGAGTTCGATTCTCGGGGCTGATTCTCGGGGCTGATTCTCAGGTTGGTGCTCTGACGGTCGGTCGGGTGCCTAGAGGCTCTTGACGACCGTGAGCAGCACGGTACTGTCCTCGAGCGCTTCGAGCCCGTGCCGCGTGTCGGGGATAACGATGAGATCACCAGAGACGCCTTCCCACGAGGCCGCGTCGGAGAAGACGCGGACCCGGCCGCCGAGGACGTGGAGGGTGGACTCACCCGGACTCTCGTGCTCCGCCAGCCCCTGCCCGGCCAGCAGGGCGATCACCGTCTGGCGCAACTGGTGCTCGTGCCCTCCGTAGACGGTCTGGGCGCTGCGGCCCGTCGTCCCCGAGCGCGCCAGCTTCAGTTGCGCACGGGCGAGGGCGATCAGTGAGTGCTTCTCCACCATGGGTCTCCTTGCTGGCCAGGGACGCCGAGCGCCGGATCCGGGGGCCAAGCGTCATCGTCGGGGCTGACCTCAGTCTCGCAGGCGGGCAAGCGCGAGACCGACCGGGACGCTGACAAGCAGCAGCACGACCAAGGAGGTGAACCCTGCCCGCACCCACCGCGGCCCCGGTCCCCGGCGGATCCGGACCACGACGAGCGCCAACGCGACGACGAGCAGCAGGCCGCCGAGGTCGAGCAGCCACGTCAGCTCGGCGAGGGTGCCGACGAGCACGAGCGCGTTGCCGAGGATCCACGTGCCGAACTCGCCGGCGAGGGCGATGTCGCTCGGTCGACCGGGCGAAAGGAAGGCTCGCCCCAGGGCCAGTCCCAGGGTCCCGACCCCGCAGACGAGCACGAGGTAGGCCGTCGCCCAGCTCGTGCGTTCGCTCGGGATCTGCGCGGTCGCCGCCGCGACGAGGCCCCCGGCAATGATGCTGGCGACGGCAACGACCAACGCGGGGCCAACCTGCCTGCCTCGCACGGCAACGGTGTCCATCAAGGCCATCCTCCCCGGGCCAGCGCGGTCGCGGCCGGCTCATCCCCAATTTACACGGCCGTGGCAGGAGGAAACCATGGTCGAGAAGCCAGCCCAGCGGCATACGACCGCAGTGCCTGCCGTATGCCGCTGGGCTGGGCGGCCGCGGAGCGCTGGGGGTGGGATGATGGACCGATGGAAGCACTCACTACCCAGCAGATTCTCGACGCGCGCCTCGGCGACTGGCGACGGCTCGCCCGGGCGCTCCACGCTCGGTTCCGCACCGGCAGCTTCACCGCCGGACTCGCCTTCGTCACCGCGATCACCGAGGCGGCCCAGGCGGCCAACCACCATCCAGACGTGACGTTGACCTACCCGTTCGTCGATCTGTCGCTCATCAGCCACGACGTCGGAGCGCTCACCCAGCGCGACGTCGACCTGGCCGGACGGATCAGCGAGATCGCCCGCGAACAGGGGATCAGCGCCGAACCGGGCGCCGTGGCCGAGATCGAACTCGGGCTCGACACCGCCGATGCCGCCGCGCTCGCCCCCTTCTGGGCGGCCCTGCTCACCGGCAGCCCCGATGCGGTCGACGACGAAGGCGATGTCCTCGACCCGGGTGGGCGGGTGCCGCTGCTGTGGTTCCAGCACACCGACGCCCACGACACGCCGCGTCAGCGCTTCCACCTCGATGTCTGGGTGCCGCACGACCTCGCAGAGAAGCGGATCGCAGCCGCGGTCGCGGCCGGCGGCATAATCGTCGACAATGCGAACGCACCGTCCTTCGTCGTGCTTGCCGACCCGGAGGGCAACCGGGCCTGCGTGTGCACCTGTCTCGACCGGCAGTCCTGAGGCGGCACTCGCCCGTCGGGCGCCGATGACCGAGCACTCGCAAGATCATCCCCGGCCCGACCCGGCCGGGACGTGGCGGCGCGGCAAAACGACGGTCATCCGCGCGCTGGTCAGGCCGCTGTGGTCCATTACACGCGGTAGATGTCGCCGCGGTGGCCGATCGCCAGGACGGTCACCGTTCGGGCGTGATCATCGATGCGGTAGAGGACGCGATAGGTGCCACGTCGTGCACTATGTCGGTCTGTCAGGGGTGGGCGGAGTTGCTTACCAACACGGTGAGGGTTCTCGAGCAAGGGGCCGGTGATGAACTCGAAGGCGGCGCTGGCGACGGCTTCTGGGAGATCTTCGGTGAGGTGTCGGCGAGCTGAGGAGACGATCCGCAACTGGTAGCGACCGTTGGTCACGC
>JAKDLQ010000147.1 GCA_030452775.1 Micrococcales bacterium
CATCCAACTGCTGGGGCCCCGCCGGCCCCTGGCCGTGGGGAGGGGGGGGCCTGTGGACGGGGGGGCCACTCGAGTCTGGAGGATCAGCGCGCGAGCGGCTCCGCCGCAACGGGGACGGCCCTCGAGCTCGGGGCGAACTGGGTGGCATGCAGGTCGGCGTAGAGTCCGCTCGCGGCCAGCAACTCGGCGTGGCGTCCCGTCTCCACGACGCGACCACGATCGAGGACGAGGATCAGGTCTGCCTGCCGGATCGTCGAGAGGCGATGGGCGATGACGATCGAGGTTCGCCCGGCCAACGCCGCATCGAGAGCCCGCTGCACCGCGACCTCGGACTCGGAGTCCAAGTGCGCCGTCGCCTCGTCGAGGACGACGACATCGGGTGCCTTGAGCAGCAACCGCGCGAGGGCGATCCGCTGCTTCTCGCCGCCACTGAGGCGGTGACCGCGATCGCCGACAACGGTATCGAGCCCCTCAGGGAGATCGTCGATCAGCGAATCGATCTGGGCGGACACAAGAGCCGCGTGCAACTCGGTCTCGGTGGCCGCTGGTCGGGCGTAGAGCAGGTTGGCGCGGATCGTGTCGTGGAAGAGGTGCGCCTCCTGGGTGACCACCCCGACTCGATCACGAAGCGAACCCAGAGTCACGCCACGCAGATCACGACCGCCGATCCGCACGACCCCGGACGTGGGGTCGTAGAGTCGGGATACCAGCGAGATGAGTGTCGTCTTACCGGCGCCGGACGGCCCCACCAGGGCCACCATCGCTCCGGCATCCGCCCGGAGGCAGAGATCGTGCAGGACGGGCGCGCCGGCCTTACGATCCCCAGACGAGGTGGCCTCGAGCGAGGCGAGCGACACGTCGTCCGCCGAGGGGTAGCGGAACGACACATGGTCGAACTCGACTGCCAACGGCCCCGTCGGCAGGGCCGTCGCGCCGGGCTGCTCGATGACGAGGGGCTTCAAGTCGAGCACCTCGAAGACCCGCTGGAAGGAGATCAGGGCGGTCATGACGTCTACCCGGACATTGGACAACGACGTCAGGGGACCGTAGAGGCGAGACAGCAGCGCAGCGAGGGCCAGTAGGGTGCCTACACTCAGGGCGCCCGACACGGCCATGAGTCCGCCGAAGCCGTAGACCATGGCGGTCGCGAGAGCCGCGACGAGGGTCAGCCCAGCCATGAACACGGACCGGTTCAGCGAGATGCTCACACCGACGTCACGCACTCGCCGCGCCCGCTCGGCATACTCGGCGTCCTCCTGATCGGGACGACCGAAGAGCTTGACGAGAAGAGCGCCGGCGACGTTGAAGCGCTCCGTCATCCGGGTACCCATGTCGGCATTGAGCTGCATCTGGCGGGAGGCGAGCCCGGCCAGCCTCTTGCCCATGTACTTCGCTGGGATGATGAACAGCGGAACGAGGAGCAGGGAGCCGAGCGTGAGCTGCCAGGACAGCGCCGCCATGGCCGCGACGACGAGCACGACCGACACGAGGTTGCTGACGACGTTGGACAGGACCGAGGTGAACGCCTGCTGTGCCCCGATGACGTCGTTGTTGAGACGTGAGACGAGCGAGCCGGTCTGGGCCCGAGTGAAGAAGGCGATGGGTTGTCGCAGCACATGCGAGAACACCCGGATGCGCAGGTCGTTGATCAGGCCCTCCCCTATCCGTGAGGAGTGCCACCGCTGCACCACGGTGAGGATCATGTCGAGCACCGCGATACCGGCGACCAGCAGGGCGAGGCGCACGACGACTTCGGAGTCCTTGGGGATGACCCCGTCGTCGATGAGGTTCTTGAACAGGAGCGGAACCGCGACGATGAGCATCGAGTCGACGATGACGACGACAAGGAAGGTGATGATCTCGCGACGATAGGGGCTGGCGTAGGACAGCACTCGTCGCCACGTCCCCGGTGCAAGCGTCGTCTCGGTGACAGAGGAGTCACGCGACATCGAGCGCATGGTTGCCCACGGTTGCATGCCCACGCTGGATCCTCCTTCGTCACCCCGTCCAACGGCGAGGCGCGGACGGTGATTCCCGGAGCAGGTTGCTCCGGGCCCGGGAGCCTGGTCAGTCCCTCGTGCCGTGCTCGGTCAGTCCGGGGTCATTTCGGGGGACGAGCGAAGAAGCCGGCGAGCAGGCCGGCCTGAGCCTTCCGTTCGCGCTCGACCTGGCTGGTCAGGTCAGAGCCGACCGCGTGACGAAGCAGCGGCTTGACAGCCCGCCCTGCCGTCGCGGGCGCCGCGAGAATGGCCTCGGCCAGCGCCAGGGTCGCGTCCTCGAGTCCGTCTGGCGCCGCGAGAACAGTGACGAGACCGAGCCGTTCGGCCTCGTGCGCCGAGACGAGTCGTCCTGTGGTACAGATCTCGAGAGCCCGGGAGTATCCGACGAGGTCAACGAGCGGCTTGGTTCCGGCCAGGTCCGGTACGAGCCCCAGGCTGATCTCGCGCATCGCGAACAGCGCATCGGACGCGACGACCCGCAGGTCGGCGGACAAGGCCAGCTGGAAGCCGGCCCCGATCGCGTGGCCCTGGATCTCGGCGATGACGACCGCCGGGCACGTCGACCAGCCGGCGAACCCCTGCTGCCAGTGCCCGATCCGATCCGCGACGGCCTCGGGCCCCCGTGTGATCAGCGCGGGGATGCTCTCCTCCCCCTTCACGCCTTCGGGCGAGAACATCGCCGTGTCGATCCCCGCCGAGAAGGACGGTCCTTCTCCCCTGATGACGACGACGCGCACGTCGTCGGGCACCGATCGAGCCTCCTCGGCCAGCGCCAGCCACAGAGAGGGGGTCTGTGCGTTGCGCCTGTCGGGGTTGGCCAGCGTGATGGTGCGGACGGGACCCTCGGTAAGGACGTGCAGATGCGGGTGGGGTTCTCTCGTCATGGACGGCAGGCTACCGAGGCGTCATCATCAGGCCGAGCCCGGACCGGCTGCCGGCTGGGCATATCAGGCGAGCGAGATCAGGTCCATGTAGTCCTGACCCCAGAGGTCCTCGACCCCGTCAGGGAGCAGCAGGATCCGCTCGGGCGCGAGCGCATCCACCGCACCCTCGTCGTGGGTGACGAGCACCACGGCGCCCTCGTAGCTCGACAGCGCGCCGAGGATCTCCGCCCGCGACGCCGGATCGAGGTTGTTGGTCGGCTCGTCGAGGAGCAGCACGTTGGCTGCCGAGACGACCAGCAGCGCGAGCGAGAGCCGGGTCTTCTCACCCCCCGAGAGGACTCCCGCCGGCTTGAGCACATCGTCGCCGGAGAAGAGGAAGGAGCCGAGCACCTTGCGCACGTCCGTCTCGCCCAGCTCGGGCGCCGCAGACTTCATGTTCTCAAGGACGGTACGACCGACGTCGAGGTTCTCATGCTCCTGGGCGTAGTAGCCGAGCTTGAGCCCGTGCCCCGGCTCGACTTCCCCGGTATCCGGAGCGTCGACGCCCGCGAGGATGCGCAGCAGGGTGGTCTTGCCGGCACCGTTGAGCCCGAGGACCACCACCTTGCTCCCCCGGTCGATCGCGAGGTCGACGTCGGTGAAGACCTCCAGCGACCCGTAGGACCTGGACAGGCCCGCGGCCCGCAGCGGCGTCTTCCCGCAGGCGGCCGGCTTGGGGAAGCGCAGCCTGGCAACCTTGTCCTGGGCGCGCTCGCCTTCGACGCCTGCCAGCAGTCGCTCGGCTCGTCGCGCCATGTTCTGGGCGGCGACGGCCTTCGTCGCCTTGGCCCGCATCTTGTCTGCCTGGGCGAGCAGTGCCCCGGCCTTCTTCTGGGCATTGGCCAGCTCGCGCTTGCGGCGCTTCTCGTCGGTCTCACGCGACTGCAGATAGGTCTTCCAGTTGACGTTGTAGATATCGAGCGCAGCCCGGTTGGCGTCGAGGTGGTAGACCTTGTTGACGACGGCATCGAGCATCTCTGCGTCGTGGCTGATGACGATGAGCCCGCCCTTGTAGGTCCGCAGGTACTCGCGCAGCCACACGATCGAGTCTCCGTCGAGGTGGTTGGTCGGTTCATCGAGCAGCAGGGTCTCGTTGCCGGAGAAGAGGATCCGGGACAGCTCGACTCGGCGACGTTGCCCGCCGGACAGCGTGCCGATCGGCTGGCCGAGTGCCCGCTCGTCCAGCCCGAGCGCGCTCGCGATCGAGGCTGCCTCCGACTCGGCCGCGTAGCCTCCCTGCGCCTCGAACTCCACCTCGAGCCGGGCGTAGCGCCGCATTGCCTTGTCCCGGACCGCCTCGTCCTCGCTGCCCATCCGGGCCTCGGTCTCGATCCGCTGGCGCACGATCGAGTCGAGCCCGCGAGCGGAGAGGATCCGGTCGCGGGCACGCGCATCGAGGCCACCGGTCCGCGGGTCCTGGGCGAGGTAGCCGACGGACCCGGTGCGCGTCACCGTGCCGGCAGCCGGGGACGCCTCACCGGCGAGCACCGTGGTCAGCGTTGTCTTACCGGCGCCGTTGCGTCCGACGAGGCCGATCCGGTCCCCGGAGTCGATGCGGAAGCTCGCATCCTCCAGCAGCAGGCGAGCCCCAGCACGCAGCTCGATCCCGGTGGCGACAATCACGGCAGTTCCTTCCTCGTGCCGCACTTCGTCAGCGGCCGGACACGCTCCATTCTGCCAGCGGAAAGCGAGTGGTCATCACGCGCCAACGCCGCAGGTGCACGCAAACCCACATGCCGTATGCCGCTGGGCTCACTCGCGAGTGTCTCTGCCAGGGGTCAGCGGCGCGTTGCGGTCACGACACCCGCAACCGGAAGTGTGCCGACCGATTCGTCCGTATCCTTACCGGCAGCTCACCGGCCGCCCCAACTGCTCGGGTAGCGTGATCCCCCGTGAGCGACCCCATCACCGAGAACGACCCCATCACCGTCCGCGACATCTCTGCCGCCGAGCACCTCACCTGGCTCCGGCGCCAGCCGTCGGTGAGCTTCTTGCAGACACCTGCGTGGGGCGAGGTCAAGCAGGACTGGCGATCGGAGTCGATCGGGTGGTTCGAGGGCGAGCATCTCGTCGGCGCGGCCCTCGTGCTGTACCGGGCGCTGCCCGGGATTCGCAGGACGCTCGCCTACATCCCCGAGGGGCCGTGCATCGACTGGTCGAGCCCACGGCTGCTCGAAATGCTCAAGGCGCTTCGAGGGCACCTACGCGCCAAGAAGTCCTTCGCGATGCGGATCGGGCCACCGGTGGCGACCCATCGGTGGTACGCCCTCACCATCAAGGAGTCGATCTCCGACGGGGGGATCACCCGCTACGACGAGGCCACCCCCGACGCCGTCGAGCCCATCGGGACCGCCGTCGTCGACCTGCTCACCCGCCTTGGCTTCGTGCGTCTCGCCGCAGATGACGGGTTCAGCGCCGGCCAGCCTGAGTACGTCTTCCAGATTCCGCTGGCGGGACGCACCGAGGCGGACGTGCGTGCCGGCATGAACCAACTGTGGCGCCGCAACATCAGGAAGACTCAGCAGAACGGTGTCGAGGTCCGGGTGGGGGACGCGAGCGACATCCCGGCCTTTCACCGCGTCTATGTCGAGACGGCCGAGCGCGAAGGATTCACGCCCCGCGGGCTCGAGTACTTCGAGCACATGCACGCGGTGATGTCGGCTGAGGACCCGGACCGGATCCGCGTCTACCTGGCCGAGCACGAAGGTGATGTGCTCGCCGCAACGATCTGGATCCGGGTCGGTGAGCACGCCTGGTACTCGTACGGAGCGTCCACCTCGGCGAAGCGCGAGCTGCAGGCTTCGACCGCCATCCAGTGGCGGATGATCCACGACTCCCTCTCCGCCGGCGTTGGCGTCTACGATCTGCGCGGGATCACCAACACCGTGGACGCCGAGGATCCGCACATCGGGCTGATTCGCTTCAA
>JAKDLQ010000148.1 GCA_030452775.1 Micrococcales bacterium
GCTTCCCGATCCCGCCGCGCCACACGGACTGAGCCGACCGATTTCGTTCGGCGGGGGCTATATGGCTCGGCGGGGGCGGCAGGCCGGCCCCGCCGAGACATATCGCCCCCCTCGATGCTTATCGTCACCCTCAACGCTTATCGCCCCCCTCGACGCGATTCGGAGTCGCGGGCCCAGATGTCGGCGATCCAGGCCTCGACCTCGCCCGCCGTGCGCGGCATCGCAGCGGACAGGTTCTCGCAGCCGGTTGCCGTCACGAGAACGTCATCCTCGATGCGCACGCCGGTGCCGCGGAACTCGGCCGGGGCGAGCTCGTCGTCGGCCTTGAAGTAGAGTCCTGGCTCGACCGTGAGGATCATGCCCGGCGCGAGCTCGGCATCCATGTACTGCTCGCGCGTCGCCAGGGCACAGTCGTGCACGTCGAGCCCGAGGTGGTGGCTCGTCCCGTGCACCATCCACCTCCGGTGGTACTGGCCGTGCTCGGTGTCGAGCGTCTCCTCGACGCCGACGCCCTCGGGGAGCAGGCCCCACTCGTGCAGGTGTTCCGCGATGACCCGGATCGCGGCAGCGTGGATGTCGGAGAACGTGTTGCCCGGCTTGACCGCCGCGATACCTGCCTGCTGCGCGGCGAGGACCGCGTCGTAGATCGTGCGCTGGGCCTCGCTGAACGTCCCGCTCACCGGCAGGGTCCGGGTGACGTCTGCCGTGAAGAGGGAATCGACCTCGACGCCCGCATCGAGCAGCAGCAGGTCGCCCTCGTGGACCTCGCCCGTGTTCCTGATCCAGTGCAACGTATTGGCGTGATCACCGCTCGCGCAGATCGAGTCATACCCCACGCCGTTGCCTTGGTGGCGTGCATGCAGGCCGAAGACGCCCTCGACCCAGCGCTCGCCGCGTCCGCGACGGACCGCCTCTGGCAGGTCCGCGATGACGGCCTCGAAGCCGCGATGGGTCGCGGCGATGGCCGCGCGCATCTCCTCGATCTCCCAGGCGTCCTTGACCATCCGAAGGTGGGAGAGGAATGCCGCCAGCTCCTCGTCGGCCTGCTGCTGGGAGTCCTGCTGTGACGCCCGCTCCGACTCCCGCTGCGCCTCCTGCTGCGACTCCTGCCCGCCCATCGATTCGCGCGCCCGGTCGATCTGCGCGGCGATCTCCGGGTCGGCGTCGCGGACGACACGGACGGCAACCGTGCCCAGGTCCTTGGCGACGGCGTCGCCGAACTCGTCGATGTGGCGCGCGCTGATCTCCAGCTCGGCCTCGATGTCGGCGAGGGTGGGCCTCGCCCCGACCCAGAACTCGCCGTAGCGGGCATCGCCGAAGAACTCGTCCGTGTCGCGGTCGGCGAGCGGCCGGAAGTAGAGGACCGGCTCGTGTCCACCCCCATCGCGCGGCTCGAGGACGAGGATCGCATCGGGCTCGCGGTCGGCGCCGAGGCCCGTGAGGTGGGCGAAGGCGCTGTGCGGCCGGAACACGTAGTCGGTGTCGTTGCTGCGGACCTTCAGGCCACCGGCCGGGATGACCAGCCGCTCACCGGGGAAGCGGGCGCTGACGGCGGCCCGGCGCGTCGCGGCATACGGTACGACCTCGGCCCGCGCGGGGGGTTCGCTGCCGCGTGGCGCCCAGCCCGTCGCGACGAACGCGCGGAACTCCTCGGTCGTCGGACGGCCGCGATTCTCGGACTTCGGCTGCTGCTCGCTCATCGGCCCATCGTGTCACGTCGGCACGGTGACGTGCCGCGCCGAGGCGCACGGGCCGAGGCACGCACGGGGCGAGATCGAGCCGACTGGCGCCGTCGTCCCAGCTGGTGTCCCTGTCGACCAGCATCGGGCGCCGGCGTTCTACAGTGGTCCCCGTGGCCCGAACCGACCGACCGTCCCGGCCATCGAGTACCCGGCACGACCGACCCACGCTGCGCGCCAGCACGCGTCGCGTGGTGCGCCCGAGCGGCCCCCCCACCGACGAGATCCCCGTGTGGACCTCGCCCGATGGCGTCGATCGCAAGACCGCGCAGGCCGTCATCGACCTGGCGATGCGCGCCGGGGTGGCCATGCTCTCGACCGGTGCCAGCACCGCTGACGTCAGCGCGACCGTGCTCATGCTGACCAACGCCTACCACCTGCGCTCGGTCCACGTCGACCTGAGCTACACCTCGATCACCGTGTCCTATCACCGCGGTCCCGAGGCTGACCCGATCACCGTCATGCGTATCGTGCGCTACCGCGTGCAGGACTTCACGCGTCTGGAACGGCTGCGTGCGCTCATCCGCGAGCTTTCCCACGAGCCGATCGACGTCGAGGAGGCGAGAGTGCGCTTCGATGCGGTGATCCGGGCCCCGCACCCGTATCGCCGGTGGCTCGTGACGATGTCCAGCGGAGGCCTCGCCGCCGGCGTGACCGGCCTCATCGGTGGCGGGCCGCTCATCATCCTGTTCAGTTTCCTCACCGCTTGGGCGGTCACGCGGGTGCTGGACGCGCTGGGGAAGGTGGGTGTGACCTCGTTCTTCGCCCAGTGCGTCGGCTCGGCCATCCCGACCGTCGTGGCGACACTCATCGTGATCGCCGGCGCCAACGGGGTGCAGTTCGCCCAGGACATCTCGCCCTCACTCATCGTCGCAGCGGGGATCGTGCTGCTGCTGTCCGGGATGTCGATCGTCGGGGCGGCGGAGGACGCACTGTCGGGCTACTACGTGACCGCCGGGGCGCGGGCCTTCGAGGTCATCGTGCTCTCGCTCGGCATCGTCGTGGGCATCACCATCGTCCTGACCATCGGGCAGAAGCTCGGCTATCCCATCGCCATCAGCGAACGGACCATCCTCAGCGACAACGTCGGCATCCAGCTCGTCTGTGCAGCTGCCATCGCGCTCTCCTTCGCCATCAGTTCGTACTCCAGTGGCCGGGTTGTCTTCGTGGCGACGTTCGCCGCGGTCCTTGGCTGGCTGATCCTCGCGCTCGTCGAGCGGATGGGCTTCGGTCCGGCCACGGCATCGGCGAGCGCTGCCCTCGTCATCGGGTTCGCTGCCCGGCTCGGGGCCCGCCGGGTCGGGGTCTCCTCGCTCGCGGTGACGACGGCGGCCATCGTCCCGCTCCTGCCCGGCCGGATGGCGTATCAGGGGATCTCACAGATCGTCTCGCAGCCCTCCGGCCTCGGCCTTGCCGTCGGGCTACCCACCCTCGCCGGCGCGTTCGGGCTGGGGCTGGGTCTCGCCGCCGGCGTCATCATCGGCAACTACTTCGCGACGCTGATCCTGTCCCGACTCAGCGGTGAGAGCCTGCAGCGGGCGATCGGCTCCCCTGTGCGGAGCGACCCGAGGCTGGAGGGCCGGGGCGAGGCACGTTCCGAACCCAAGCAGCTGCCGCTGCTGTCGGACTCGGGGGAGGTGCCCATCGTCACCTCGGATGCGGCCGCCGACTCGGACTCCGGGACACGCGATACCTGAGCGCGAGATCGCGCAGCCGGTCGCCGAGCGGGCCCGGTCACCCCTCGTTGAGTGTGACGGGGGTGATGGATGTGACAGGAGTGACGGGCAGGGCGCGCTTGTGCGCCGTGCGGTCGTGCCAGCGCTCGATGATCTCGCGGTCGGTGTCCGAGACTCGCCTGCCCTCGAGGTAGTCGTCGACCGCGTCGTAGCTGACCCCCAGCGCGACCTCGTCGGGAGTGAGCGGCTTGCCGTCCTCGAGGTCGGCGGTCGGGACCTTGGCCACGAGGTGCTGGGGGGCGCCGAGATGAGCGGCCAACGCCCTGACCCGACGCTTGTTGAGGCCCGCGAGTGGCGTGAGGTCGCACGCGCCGTCCCCGAACTTGGTGTAGAAGCCGACGACCGCCTCGGCGGCGTGGTCGGTCCCGACGACGAGCAGCGAACGCAGCCCCGCCAGGTAGTACTGGGCGATCATCCGCTGCCGCGCCTTGACGTTGCCTTTGACGAAGTCGGCGTGCGCCGGCACCAGGGCGCCCGACTCCGTCTCGTCGACCTCCGCGATGATGGCGTCGGTCGCGGCCTTGATGTCGACCGTCGCAACCTCGTCGGGGCGGATGAAGTCGAGGGCCGCCCGGGCATCCGCCTCGTCCAGCTGGGCGCCGTAGGGCAGCCGCATCGCGACGAACCGCGCGTCGCCGCCCGCCTCCCGGACCCGCTCGACGGCGAGCTGCGCAAGGCGGCCGGCCGTGGTCGAGTCGACGCCCCCGCTGATCCCCAGCACGTAGCCTCCGGTGCCCGACCGGGTCAGGTAGTCGGCGAGAAACGCCACTCGTCGCTCCGCCTCGACGCCCGGGTCGAAGTGCGAGCGCACGCCGAGCTCCGCGATGATCTGCTGCTGCGTCGGCCCGGGGGCGTAGGGGGTGTCCACCTGGGCGACGCTACAGCGTGAGCAAGCACACGGCATACGGCCATGTCGGTATGCCGCACACTCGGGCAGGCTGGGGGGCGATTCGCTTCGCACGTGAGGAGTTGGGATGCAGTTCGGGCGCAGCTATGAGGAGTTCGAGGTCGGCGCGGTCTACAAGCACTGGCCGGGCAAGACGGTGACCGAGTACGACGACCATCTGTTCTGCCTCCTGACGATGAACCACCACCCGTTGCACCTCGACGCGCACTATGCGAGGGAGACGACGCAGTTCGGCACGAATGTCGTCGTCGGCAACTACGTCTACTCGCTCCTGCTCGGCATGTCGGTCCCGGACGTCTCCGGCAAGGCGATCGCCAACCTCGAGATCGAGTCGCTGCGGCACGTCGCGCCCACCTTCCACGGGGACACGCTCTACGGCGAGACGACCGTGCTCGACAAGTGGGGATCGAGCAGCAAGGACGATCGCGGCGTCGTCTATGTCGAGACGATCGGCTACAACCAGGACGGCAAGGTCGTGTGCCTCTTCCGGCGCAAGGTGATGGTCCCCAAGGAGAACTACCTCGACGCACGTGGCGGCGAACAGCCTGGCCGCCCCATGCCCAGGCCGGACAAGAACTGGCCGGGCTATACCCCGGGCGCCGAGGCCTGACCGGGGCTTGACCGGGGCCTTCGACCCGCCCTGACCCGGCAACACACCGAGTAGTCGGCAACCCGAACTGGTTATTTCCGGTTGTAATTGCCGATTCCTCGGTGTGTCGCGGTTGTCCACAGGTGGCGGAGCGCGTGGCGGTCATCCACCGGCGCACCCACGGGACTTCACGACGGGGCCGTATGCCGCTGGGCTTGGTCCCATGGACAAGCGACTTCACGCACTGGCTGGGCTGCAGGGCGGCGTGTTCAGCGCCTTCGAGGCGGGCGCCGTCGGCGTGGATCCGGTCGCGCTCGGGTACGCGACGCGTGCCGGTGAGCTGGTCCGGGTCCGGCGCGGCGCCTATGTCGACGCGCGTGTCTGGTCCGGTGCGGATGATGATGAGCGATATCGACTGACCGTGCTGGCCGTGGCCCGAACCCGCCCCGGTGACCTGGTGAGCCACCATGCGGCACTTGCCCTGCACCGTCTGCCCCTATGGCACCATGATCCGGGTCGGATCGACCTGCTCTCGCGGATCGGCCAGGCGGTGAGACGCGGCGGCCTGCACGTGCATCCGCGTCAGGGAGTCGGCAGTGTCCGGGTCGACGGGCTGCCCGTGGTCTCGGTCGCCCGAGCCATCGTGCGCTCGGCCCTGACGATGGGACTCGAGTGTGCGGTCATCGCCGGAGATGCGGCGCTCCATGCCGGCCTCACGACGGAGTCAGAGCTACTCGCGGACGTGGCCGCACTCTCGCCGCACCAGGGTCGAGGCCGGGCGCACGACGCGGTCCTGCTGATGGATCCCAAGAGCGAGTCGGTG
>JAKDLQ010000149.1 GCA_030452775.1 Micrococcales bacterium
GCCCGAAATATCGCGCCCGTCGGCACTCGGCGGGCCCCACTGGCACAGATCACCCCCGCCGGTGCAGATCATCCTCATCGACGGGTGCCGCGGCGAGTCGCGGCTCGGCATTCGCGAGGATCCCTATCGTCCGGGGGTGGGGACGAAGCGGCCGCCGAGGTTGAGGAAGGCTGCCGCGACCGGGTCCGACGCCGCGATAGCCGTAGCAAGAGCGGCGTCGCTCGCGGCGCCGGTCGCGAGCGCCCGATGGTGTCGGGTCATCACGTCCGCAGCCACGTCGTCGGGCAGCGGAGCGACGGCTGCCACGACGGAGCGTGCGCCCAGGGAGAGCATCGATCGGGCCAGGCCGAGCTCCTCGTTGCCGGGCCGAGATGACGCCAACCCCACATCACAGGCCGAGAGGACGACGTGGTCGGCACCCACGCCGGTCGGCTGCAGCTCATGGGCGAAGACCGGGCCGTCGTGCAGCGACACCGAGGAGAAGAGCGGCGACTCCACGGCGTGGGTCCCATGGGCGGCGACGTGGACGACTCCGGCTCCGGCGAGGGCTCGCACGAGGTCGGCACTGGACGACGGGCTCGTCACCGGGACGTCATCGCCCCACGTCATCGCGATAGCCGCGGCCTCGCTCGGCCCACGCGCGACGCCCGGCCCGACGGTGATGTGGATCGGCGGCCGGCCGCTGCCCGGACCGGGAGCGCAGGACGCGGCTCGGGACTCGGCGCGCGCGAAGGAGGTGAGCGAGCGTGCCAACGTGAACGGACGGCCGACCAACGAGGGCAACAGCGCCCACGGCAGCGCCGAGACCTGCTCGCACGAGACGAGGACCAGCCCGCGGGACGAGCGCCATGGTCGGATCAGTCCCTCATCGAGGTGTTCGGCCGATGAGCGCAACGACCCCCACACCGCATGGCCGAAAGGTCCGAGCCGTTGGGTCGCCGCCGTACGCAGGTCGACGCGGACTCGCCTCGCCAGCTCGACCGCCTCCTCGAGCGGCATGATGTCTCGGACGGCGGCCCGCCCGCCGACGATGCCGACTCCGAACAGCCGCTGACGGTGGGTGAAGAACCAGATGAGATCGCGATCGGCGGCCACGAGGCTGGCTCGCGCCTCCTGGATCCGGACGTGGCTGGCCGGCGCCGCCGCACTGCTCAGCTGCCAGTCCCTCGCCCGGATCTGCAGCTCGAGCCGGGTGGAGCGTTCCTCAAGCGCCCGCACCCGGTCGGGGTCGGGCTCGCCGCGCAGTTGCCCACGGATGCTGCGCAGGCTCTCGGTGAGCTCGGCAAGGCGAGCGTCCTCGGACCGTCCCAGCGACGGTAGCCGCTCGGTCGCCCCGCGCCACCTCTCGAGGGTCCGCAGCACGTCGGCGCTCCCGCGCTGTGCCGCGAGGTCGAGGTCGAGCGCGGCCAAGCTCACCCCGTGGATCGAGCGGGCGGTTCGCAGGTCGAGGCTCGCGCTCCCTCGTTGTCCGGCTTCGAGCTGTCGGGCTGCACGCGCCAGCAGACGACGGGCTGCGACCGGCTTGCCGGCCGCAACCGTCACCGCGGCGAGCACCGACGAGCGGCGCAGATCATCCGAGAGCGATCCGATCCGGCGGCGCCCGGCCTCATCGAGCCGAGCCAGGGCCCCGGCCAGGTCTCCTAGCCGCAGCAGGGCTTCGGCCGCGAGGATCTGGGCAGCCGCTGCCAGATCGCGGTTGCCGAGGTCGATCGCAGCGATGGTCACGTCGTCCGCCGTCCTGGCGACCCTCGCAGCGACCGACAGGCCATCGAATGCCGTGGACTCGCGTTGCGATCGCTGCGGGCGGAGCGGTCGGTCGAGATCGAGGACCAGCTCGGCGAGGACTGCTTTGGCCTCCCACCCGGTGGCTCCGAGGTCGGCGAAGGCGACCCGGGCCCTGCTCGCCGCCACGGCCGCTTCGTCGGGGTGTCCGGCCAGCCGCTCGGCTCGCGAGAGGGTGACATCGTGTTCCGCGCGGAGCTGACCGTGGCCGTCACGGTCGAGCCGCGCCAGGCCCGATCGCAGCATCTCGATGGCCTCGCTGACGAGCCCGGCCTCGAGGAGGACCTCTCCACGGTCGAGGCGCGCCGGACCCCGGGAGACATCGGCCCGGATCTCGTCCGCTTCGGACATGAGCATCAGGGCCCGGGGCAGGTCGCCGAGAAGATACGTGGCAAACCCCATGTTGTGCCGGGCCATGAACTCCTGCTGCGGGAATCCCTCCGCACGGGCGAGCCGCGCAGCAGACGCGAACGACTCGAGGGCCTGCTTCGGCTGGGACCGCTCGAAGGCGAGCATCCCCCGGCTCAGATGGACCGAGCACTGCTCCCGAGCGGTGAAGGCATCGAGGTGGCGGACGGCGCCCGCGAGCCCGTGCCAGGCAGCCGTCAGGTCACCGGCCCGACCGCTGAGGTCTGCCCGCTGGTAGTCGAGCCGGGCACGAAGGTTGTCATCGCCGAGCTCGTCGATGACAAGCTCGGCCTCCGCGAGCCGGGTGCGGGCAGCTTCGAGCCCCGACAGGAAGAACTCTGTCAGGGCCAGCGTGATGAGAATGTTGCACCGCAGCTCGAGCAGCTCGGCTCTTCGCTCCGCGTCCTCCTCCCCCGGGCCGGCCACGCCGCCGATCCGCTCGAGCTCGGCGAGCGCAGCATGCAGCGCGTGGGCAGCCTCGACGGGCCGACCGGCCACGTTGTCGTCGGCCCCCCGTTGCCGCAGCGCCTTGGCGTGCTCGAGGAGATCGATGGGTGGGGCTCGCTTTCCGATCCACCCAGCGTGCGGCGCGTCAGATCTGGATCGTCGGCGTGATGACCGGGTGGCTCTCGTTGTCGTCCAGGGTGGCCTGGATCACGAAGTGCACCGGGCCATGAGGTACATCATCCAGGACAATCCGTCCGTTCGCATCTGATGACACCGAGGTCGTCCCCTCCGCGGTCACCACGTCGATACGGGCGCCCGGGGTGGTGACCCATCCATCGATCCGGTTCCGGTCCTCCTCCCCCGGGGTGACCGAGATCATCAGGCTGACCGAAGCCGCCGTGAATGTCACGGAGTCGGTCGGGGTGGCCGCGACGGGGTCAGGTGCCGTCTCGCCGCCCCGCGTCACGAGCAGAGCCGAATCGGTCAGCTCCGCCACCTCGGCATGCAATGCCTGCACGGTGATGGCGAACTTCAGCCGTTCGGTGAGGTCGGCCGGGACCGGATCGGCTCGCGAGAAGAGGTCCCGGATCGCCGCGACGTTCGCGACGTCGACGGCGTCGATGGGTTCCGTGTGCGATGACATGTCAGACCGCCCATGCCGAGTCGGAGCCGAGAGCAGTCCTCAGCTTGTGGAGGCACCGGCCGCGGGTCGGGCCGATGCTGCCGACCGGCATCCCGAGCGACGCCGCGATGGCGCCATAGTCGGGTCGGTCGGCGAACGCGATGACACGGAGCAACTCCTGGCATCGTGGGGTGAGGCGCGAGATGTGCTGCCACAGGACGCGCTGGCGCTCGTTGAGGATCGACTCCGCCTCGGGGTCGAGTTGTTGCGCAGGAGCTTCTGGGACCTCCTCGACGCCGATCTCCCGACGCGCACCGCGACACAGACGCCAGACCTCGCGCTTGACGACGACGACGAGCCACCCGAGCACGGCGCCCGGCTCCTGGACGCTGTTCGCGTGCGTCACCAACTGGAGCCAGGCGGTCTGGATCGCGTCCTCGCTCGTAGGCCCGCTGGCTCCCTGGGACCTGGCCACATTCCAGAGCACGGGTGTGACGAGGTCGACCAGATCGCTGAGGCGCTCTCGTTCCCCGCTGAGATACGCGGCGAACGCCTGGCCGGCCAGGGTGCCGAGCCCGTCCGGGGCGGTCGGGGCGGTCACCGGGGGTTCCTTCCCAAGCAGGCCCGCAGGGCCTTGATGCCGCGCCTGCGCATGGCAGCGTCATCGGTGTCGGCCAGGGATCCCGCGCCGGCCAGCTCGGCCGCGAGCTCTGCGGCCAGCACGGGCGTCGAGAACGAGGTGCCGCTCCACACGGCGAACCCGCTGGTGTAGTCGTCCGGGTCCATGGTCCGGCGCGGCAGTCCCTTTCCGTCACCGGTCGAGACCGAGGGCTGTCCGCTTCCGTTGACGGTGGGCACCGTGCTGACCAGGGCCACCCCCGGGCGCAGGGCGCTGACGTGGGCCAGGGCGTTGGAGAACAACGCCACGGAGGTGCCCTCCGGATTGAGCGCTCCAACGCTCGACACCGGCGGCCGGGTGGTGGCGCGGGTGGAGCTCGGCACCGGCGCAGCGAGCGCCGCCGGGACGAAGGGTCGCTCGGTGGCGTCGTTGCCGACCCCTGCAACGACAACGACGCCGTGCTCGGCGAAGCGGTCGAGGAGAAGCTTGGTCGGACTCGACAGGTAGGTGCTGTCCTCCGCGTAGTAGCCGAGGGACAGGGACAGCACATCGATGACCTGCCCGGCTTCGCCACGCTGACCGGCGATGTGCCGGCTCAGCAACAGGGTCAGCGCCTCGAGGATGTCCGACTCCTCGGCCACGCCGTCATCGTCCATGACAGGGATGGACAGGATGTGCGCATGGGGGCATCCCTGCCGGATCAGCCCGGCGATGAACGTGCCGTGACCCTCATAGGGCCGGCGTTCCCCGGTCAGCGGGTTGTTGGGCTCGGCCGGTGCCGGGCTCGCGGGGACCAGTTGCCCGCCCGACACGCGCAACTGCGTCATCCGCGACCCGTCGGCGAACCACGGGTGGTCCTGGACGATCGTGTCGAGCAGGGCGACGACGGGCGGGCGAGTCGGACCCCGCCCGGCGCTCAGCGCCGGGTCCGCGATGATGAGCTCGACCGGAGACCGGCCACCCCGGCCAGGCATGTCGTATTCGTGCAGCGCCGCGGCGCCGCCCCAATAGCCACCGATACCGCCCCAATAGCCGGCGCCGCTCCAGTAGCCGGCAATCCCGCCCCAATAGCCGATACCGCCCCAGTAACCGATACCGCCCCAGTAGCCGGCGGGGCGGACAACATGCTCCAGGCTCACCCGGGTGGCCACCTCGGGAGCGGTCCGCCGCAGCTGCTGGAGGACGGTCCACGGGTCCGGCGGGTTCGCCTGCTCGTCCTTGGACTCGATGACGACGCTCGAGACCCAGATCGAGTCGAGGACCTCGGCGTCGAGCGTCTGTGCCAGTCCGCGGCTGCCGCGAGCCGCGTTCATTCGACGTCGGCTGGGATCAGTCACCCGAAATGACAGGCCGAGTTCGTCCATGGCCTCGGCGAAGCCGCCGACCTGCAGCTCCCGGTCGCTGCGGGGGAAGCCGGTGAGCAGCAGCCGGTCGTGCAGGTAGAGCGTCGGCGAGGGCGGCTCACCCGCAGCGCCAGGGGCGGCCGTGGTCGGGTCCAGCAGTCGTGCGGTCGGGCGATCGCGATCAGCGGGTCCCCCCGGGACGGTGTCGGTCATGACTGGCCTCCTGCGTAGCGACGGTGCGAACCTTCGGCTCTGAGCAACGGTGGGCTCTGAGCCTTTCACCTGCATAGAGGGACCGGTAGCCCGTCTGATACATCCCGGCCCGATACGCCCGCCTGGTACGTCTCGGTGATTCCTATGGGATGGATGTATCAGGAGCGCCGCTCGCGTCTCTGGATCGTATGGGGGACGTTGGGCACCGGGCGCTCGGCAGGGGCCTGCTGGGGGAGCAGGAGCGTCCGGTGCCCCTTCCGTCGTGAAGGTAAGGGTCGTGGGATCAGTAGCGCAGCTGCTCGAGCCAGACCCGGGCGGCGTCGAAGTCATCG
>JAKDLQ010000150.1 GCA_030452775.1 Micrococcales bacterium
CTCGCCGGCGACCGGCCGAGCGTCGGCGTGCCGTTCACGCGGCTCGTGCGGGTCGAGATGCGCAAGATGCTCGACACGAGGGCTGGGCGCTGGCTGCTCATCGGTATCGGCGTGGTCATCGCGACCGCGCTCGTCATCATGTTCTTCAACAACGGCGGTCAGCACCCGCTTGGTGAGTACCTCCGGGCGACGATGATGCCGCAGGCGATCATTCTTCCCGTCGTCGGCATCCTCGCGGTGACCTCGGAGTGGTCGCAGCGCACCGGGCTGGTCACCTTCAGCCTCGAGCCTCGCCGGATGCGGGTGTCGTGGGCCAAGTTCACCGCCGCCATGATCGTCGGGCTGGGCGCGGTCGTGTTCTCGACCGCTCTGGCCGCGGTTGCCCACCAAGCGGCGATCTCCGTGCGCGGCTACAGCGGGGACTGGAGCATCGATCGTCTCGCGCTCTTCGGCGCGGCCCTCTACATCCTCCTCGGCATGGCCCAGGGCGTCGGCTTCGGCATGCTCTTTCGCAACACGCCGGCCGCGATCGTCGCCTACTTCATCGTCCCGACTGCGTGGACGATCCTCGGGGAGCTGGTCAGCTGGCTGGAGAGCGCCTCGCAGTGGCTCGACCTCGACCGGACGATGCAGCCGCTCTTCACCGGGAGCCTGACGGGTGAGCAGTGGGCGCAGCTCAGCGCCTCGGTCGGGCTCTGGGTCATCCTGCCGCTCGGTCTGGGCCTGTGGCGCCTGAGCCGCGCCGAGATCAAGTAGCCCCTCACCGCCCGACCTCAACACCCACCCCTACTCCAACACGGCAACTATCCCCTCACCCCTACGCCAACACACCGGGTAATCGCGAACTCCAACTGGTAATAACCGGTTGGAGCTCGCGATTGCCCGGTGTGTCGCCGCAATGGGGCTCGGCGGCCCGGAAGCCCGCGGAATCCGAACAACCTGACGACGGCGGGCGGTCAGGTGGACGGGTGTCCCGGCGCGATCAGGTGAGACCCGCGATGCCGTTGCCGATGAGCTTGGCGCCCAGGACGAGGAACAGCACGAGCATGATGCCGGTGTTGTAGCGCGTCATCAGGTCCTTGACCGAGTTGAGTGGTCCGGTGGCCCGGGAGGGGGAGAGAAGGAAGAACAGTGCGGGACCGGCGACCGTCAGCGAACCGAGGACGACGAAGACAGCGATTGCCGCTGCGCTGCCGCCGGCCGACAGCCCGGCCTGAGCGATCGATGCGGCGGCAGCCAGGGTGAGGGCCAAGTTCTTCGGGTTCACCCCGGACAGGGCTGAACCCAGCAGGAACGCCTTTCCAGGCTTGATGGAGTCCAGGCTGGCCATCCAGCCCGGCATCTCCGCCTCCTCGTCCGCGTCGGGTCGACCCCGCCACTGCTTGACCCCCAGCCCCAGGAACAGTACACCCAGGGCCAGCTTGAGCCAGTCGAGCGCGGTGGACGTCGCGCCCTCGGAGCCATCGGCTCCACCGGCCAGGAGCACCACGACCACGCTCACGATGGTCAGCCCCATGATCCAGCCCAGCGCGAACGCCGGGCCGTTGGCGCGGGCACGCGGCGTGCCGAGGATCAGCACGGCCGCGATGATCGGGACCGGACTGATGGCCACGCCGAGTGCGGAGGGCAACAGGTCACCGATTGCCTGGGACAGCATCGTTTCGCTCCTTGGGTGGTTTGCTTGCTTGAGAGTTCGTTCGAGGTGTCGCGCGGAGCGTGAGGCCGGGCCAACCGTGAGTATCCAGTTCGTCTTTCGGCCCCGTGATCGGTCGGGTCCCAGGTGCAGGCGGACCGAACCATCGGCGTCCACACTATGGTCATCGGGTGCGGAATGGCGATCTGGGTCAAGAGTGTGATCGATGAGGCAGCAGGTGTTGAGCGTCGCAGGCGGTGACGGAGCAGACCTGGGCGAGCGCGGCATCGGCGAGGCCGACCACGTCGCAGGACCGACCAGCCACTCGCCGTTGGGACCAACGCATCTGCTCTCACCCAACGCGCCAACACACCGAACAATCGCGAACTCCAACCGGTTATTACCAGTGGGAGTTCGCGATTGCTCGGTGTGTCGCCGCGATGGGGCTCGGTGTGTCGCCGCGATGGGGCTCGGTGTGTGAGCCGCCCGTCCGCGGCGCGGCCCGGGCCGCGGGCCTCACACGACGGTGAAGCCGTAGGGCAGCTCGAGGCGGGGCCGGGCCAGCAGATCGGCGTCGGCGAGGACCTCACGGGTGCGGCCGTCGCCTGCGATGACGCCGTCGCTGAGGATGACCGAACGTTCGCACAGCTCGAGGGCGTAGGGCAGGTCGTGGGTGACCATGAGCACCGTGACGTCAAGGGCGCGGACGATGTCGGCGAGCTCGCGGCGGGAGGCCGGGTCGAGGTTCGATGACGGCTCGTCCATGATGAGGATCTCCGGCTCCATCGCCAGCACCGTCGCCACCGCGACGCGACGCCGCTGGCCGTAGGACAGGTGGTGTGGCGGCCGGTCGATGAAGGCGTCCATCCCGACCTGCTCCAGCGCGCGCAGCACCCGCGTGTCGAGCGCGTCGCCGCGCAGGCCGAGGTTGGCCGGGCCGAATGCCACGTCGTCGCGGACCGTCGGCATGAAGAGCTGGTCGTCGGGGTCCTGGAAGATGATGCCGACCCGGCGCCGGATCTCGGCGAGGTTGTTCGTGGTGACCTCGAGACCGGAGACCGAGACCGTGCCGGCGCCCGCGGCGAGGATCCCGTTGAGGTGCAGCACGAGCGTCGTCTTGCCGGCGCCGTTGGGCCCCAGCAGGGCGACCCGCTCGCCGCGATGCACGTGCAGATCCACCCCGAAGAGGGCCTGGTGGCCGTCCGGGTAGGCGAAGGCCAGACCGCGCACGTCGAGCACCGGCGCGCTCGGAGCTCTCGGCATGCTCATCGCGCGATCACCAGCGCGGCCGCACACACGAGCACCGCGACACCCGGCAGTATGCCGCCCACCGCCCACTCCCCGCTGGTCGCCGTGCGAGGGTGCAGGCTGGGGAGGCGGCCGGCGTAGCCACGGGAGAGCATCGCGAGATGGACGCGCTCACCGCGTTCGTAGGAGCGGATGAACAGGGCCCCGAGCGTGTGCCCCAGCACCGGCCACTGCCGGATCGAGCGAGCCCGAAACCCTCTGGAGTCACGGGCGATCCGCATCCGGGACAGCTCCCCTGCGACGACCTCCGTGTAGCGCAGCATGAAGCTCATGATCTGCACGAGCGGCTGGGGCAGGCGCAGCCTCTCGAAACCCGCCACGAGGTCCCGCGCCTCGGTCGTGGCCGCCGCGAGCAGGGAGGCGATCACCCCGAGAGTGCCCTTGGCGAGCAGCGCCCAGGCCGCGACGAGACCGGGCGCGGAGACCTCGAACGGCCCGACCGCCACCCGGGGTCCGATCGCGACGAAGGGCACGAGGAGCGCGAAGACGACGAACGGGACCTCCACGACCATCCGCGTGCCGATGTAGGACAACGGAACCCGCGACACGAGGACGGCGCCGACCAGCGCGGTGAGGTGAGCGGCATACGGCCAGAAGGCTTCTCGAGGGGTGGCGACGACGGCAAGGACGAAGAGGACGAGCGCGACGATCTTGACGTGAGCCGGCAGGCGGTGAATGGCCGAGTGACCGTGGTAGTGCAGCGTGTGCCCGTGGCCGGCGCCCACGAGGTGTCAGGCCTGCGGGCCGGTGGCGCCGCTGCGGTCGCGGCGGCGCAGCACGACGACGAGGCCACCCATGACCAGCCCGGTGGCAGCGACGCCGAGGACCCCGGCGACCCCGCCCGAGAGACGTTCGTCGCTGACACCCCTGGTCGCGTACCCGGCGAGCGGTCCCGTCTCGGCGGCGTGGGTCTCGGCGCTCTGGTGGAATCCCGTCGTCTCCGCCACATGCTCGAGCCCGTCCGGGCTACTGGAGGCGTACCACGACAGCGCTCCCGCGATGAGCAGGCTGACCGCGATGGCGAGGACAGCGAAGCGCCTGGTGCTCACGGGGTCACCCCCTGGCGAATCTCTAGTGGGCGGGCGCCGAGCAATGGACGCGCGCCGTAGACGAGATCGGGGCGCACGGCGACGACCGACCCGACGACGAGGGCGGTGATGAGGGCCTCGCCGATTCCGATGAGCAGATGCCACGAGACCATCGCGGTGAGGACGGCGACCACGGGGATGTCGGCCTGCCCGCCGATCGCGAAGAGGCCGGCGAAGGCGGCCGCGGCGACCGGGACCGAGACCAACGCCCCGATGGCCGCGGCGGGAGCGACGGACGTGAGGCGGCGCGGCAGCAGATGCGATGCCGCGCGGAAGACGAGCCAGCCCGTCCAGACCCCGACGAGTCCCATGAGCAGGACGTTGGTGCCAAGCGCGGTGATGCCGCCGTCCGCGAAGAGGAATGCCTGGAGGATCAGCACGACGGTGAGGGCCAGCGTCGCGAGCCAGGGTCCGGCGAGGACCGCGGCCAGGGCGCCGCCGAGCAGGTGACCGGAGGTGCCGGCGCCGACCGGGAAGTTGATCATCTGGGCCGCGAAGATGAAGACGGCCACGAGGCCGGCCATCGGGGTGGTGCGCTCGTCCAGGTCGCGCCGGGTGCCGCGGATCGCCGCGGCCACGCCACCGGCGGCCACCACCGCCGTAGCTATCGAGGTCGGCGCGTCGAGGAAGCCGTCGGGAACGTGCATGCCGCCAGGCTATCCCTAGATGCGACTCGGTCGCATCTAGGGCCCCGTGCCGATCCCCGGGCTCGAGGATTGCGGGCCTGCGAGAAGTCCTGCGAGGATGAGGCGGTGTCCGAAAACGAGCTGCTCATCCGCCACGCCGCCACGTGGGCCGGCACGAAGAAGCGGGACCTCGACCTCGACCTGCTGGAGACCGCGCTCGACCTGCGCTCCTTCCACGACGAGGAGCCGGCGACCCATTGGCCGGCAGGCAGCATCGAGCACCTCATGCTCGCTCGCTGGCCGTCCCACGGCCCGGAGGCCCCGGATGCGGACCGGCTCGCAGCGACCCTCGACACGTTCGTCCACTTCCTGCGCGCGACCGGCAGGATGGCGTCGGGTTCGGCCGAGCCCAAGTCGCTCGCCAAGGAGGCCCGCCGCGCGGCGCCGAGGATGGCCGAGGCGTGCGCCGACATCGGCGCCCACTCGCAGACCAAGTCACTCGGACTCTTCGGCCGCGAGATCGGCATCGACCTCGAGTCGGTAGGCAGCCAGGAGGAGCTGCAGGAGAGCCTCGCGCAGGTCATGGACGCCTGGAACGCGCTGCCCCAGGAGGAACGACTCGCCCGTATGCCGCTCACCTCCTCGGTGCCGGGAGTTCGTGCCGCTGCGCTGACCGAGGGGCTCAACGCCTGGCTGGAGGACGAGGACTCCGAGGACGACTGGGGGCTCGACGACCTGGCCGGCTGGGCCGAGTCGGATGACGTGGACGAGTGGCTCGATGCCTTCGACGACGAACCCATCGAGCCCGGCGACCTCACGGCGGCCGCAGAACAGGCGCGACAGTCGCCCTACGTGCGCTCGGTCCTGCAGCTCGTCGAGTGGCTCGCGCCGAGCAAGCAGGTGACGAAGATCGGGGTGCTGCGACTCGCCCCGGCGAAGCAGGCATACCAGGACCTCGAGCTGTGGCGATGGCAGCTCGGGTCGGACGCGCTCTGGGGGGACTTCCTGGGCCCTGGCGGTGACGCGGGCACGCCGCCGGGCCTCGCGCCGGACGCCGCGCCGGATGCCGCGCCGGGGACCGGGGTGGG
>JAKDLQ010000151.1 GCA_030452775.1 Micrococcales bacterium
TGCTCGGTGGCCGGGCGCCTTTTGCCCCGCCGCAACACATCGAACCGCAGGAGTGGGGGTGGGGGATGGTCAGCTCAGGCCGATGACGCGGCCTTCGGCGTCGAGGTCGACGCGCTCGGCGTTCGGCGAGGACCCGAGTCCGGGCATGGTGCTCATGTCGCCGCAGATCGCGTAGACGTAGCCTGCACCCACGGCCGCCCGGACCTCCCGGACCGGCATCCGCCAGCCGGTCGGCGCCCCCTTCAGGGTGGGGTCCGACGAGATCGACAGGTGGGTCTTGGCGATGACGACCGGGAGTTGACCGAAGCCGAGTCGCTCGTACTCGGCGAGGGCCCTCTCGGCGGGCCGGGACACGTCGATCCCGTCGGCGCCGTAGATCTGCGTCGCGATCCGTTCGATCTTGTCGCGCAGCGGCAACTCGAGAGGGTAGAGGTACTCGAAGTGGCTAGGCTCGTCCGCTGCTTCCTCGACGGCCTGGGCGAGTGCGTGCGCGCCCGCGCCGCCGTCGGGGACGTGGGTACTGGCGGCGACCTTGACGCCCAGCTCGTCGCAGAGCCGGCGGATGACATCGTGCTCGGACGGGTGGTCCTGGGGGAAGGCGTTGATGGCGACGACCGGCGTGGTGCCGAAGCGCTGCACGATCTCGATGTGCTTGCGCAGGTTGGGTAGTCCCGCCTCGACGTCCTCTGGGTGCTCCTCGAGCAGTCCGTCGGGAAGCGGCCGCCCGGCCCTGATCTGGTAGCGCCCGGAGTGCGCTTTCAGCGCCCGCACGGTCGTCACGATGACGGCCGCGTCGGGCACGAGCCCGCTGACTCGGCACTTGACGTCGAAGAACCGTTCGGCGCCCATGTCGGCCCCGAAGCCGGCCTCGGTGATGACGTAGTCACTGCCGCGCATCCCGATGAGGTCGGCAACGACGGATGATGCCCCCGTCGCGATGTTGCCGAACGGCCCGCAGTGGATGATCGCCGGGCCTCCCTCGGTGGTCTGGAGCAGGTTGGGGTTGAGGGCATCGCGCAGGATCGCGGCCATCGCCCCGGCGGCGCCGAGGTCGTCGGCGCTGACGCTCTCGCCCTCGGTGGTGTAGCCGATGACGATGCGCCCGAGCCGGGATCTCAGGTCCTGGGGGGAGGTCGCGAGCGCCATGAGGACCATCACCTCGCTCGCGGCGGTGATATCGAAGCCGGTCTGGCGCGTCACACCGTCCACCCGTCCGCCGAGCCCGATGACGATGTGGCGCAGGGTGCGGTCGTTGACGTCCATGACCCGGCGCCACGTGATGTTGCGCACGTCGATGCCGAGCTTGTTGCCGTGGTGCAGATGGTTGTCGACCATGGCGGCGAGGAGGTTGTGGGCGGCGGTGATGGCGTGGAAGTCGCCGGTGAGGTGCAGGTTGAGCCGCTCCATCGGCACGACCTGGCTGTATCCGCCGCCGGATGCGCCGCCCTTGATGCCGAAGGTCGGTCCCATCGATGGCTGGCGCAGAGCCACCACGGCCCGCTTGCCGCGCTCTATCAGTCCCTGCGCGAGGCCCACGGCGGTCGTCGTCTTCCCCTCGCCGAGGGGGGTCGGTGTGATGGCGGTGACGACGATGTACTTGCTCGCATGGCCCCCCGCCGGCTCGTCGAGGACGTCGAGGTCGATCTTCGCGGCGTCGCGCCCGTAGTGCTCGAGGTGCTCGGTGTCGATGTCCAACTGTGCCGCGATCTCGTCCATCGGTCGTAGGGTCGTTGCGTTTGCGATGTCAAGGTCGCTCGGTAGGGGTGTGCTCATGCCTTGATCCAACCGCATGCCATCGGCGCAGGGCAATGGTGTCGAGGGTGACGATAAGTCTCGACGCGCGCACCGCGGGTCCGGGGGCGCGATCCCTGCCGAGGGGCGACCATCCACCTCGAAGGTGGCCATCCGTACTCAAGGAAGCGATATACCGTCACCCTGAGCACAGCTGGCCACCACGAGATGTCATCGCCTCCGTGGGCCGGGGGTCGCCACGTCATGGCCGGTCTGCCTGTGTCTGCCAGGGGCCGAGATGTCGTCGCCTCCGTGGGCTGGGGACGACGGCCTTCGATGCCACGCCCAGCGGCATACGCTGACGCCATGGCGCCACGACCACCGCTCGATGACCTCCTCCATGCCGCGGTGGGCGCGGTCGGCGGCGTCGAGCGGCCGGGCCAGGCGCAGATGGCCGAGGCGGTCGCGTATGCGATCGATGCCGACGAGCATCTCCTCGTCCAGGCCGGAACGGGCACCGGCAAGTCGCTCGCCTACCTCGTTCCGGCCGTTGCGCACGCCTTCGCCGGTGGGCACCCGTCCGTCGTCGCCACGGCCACGCTGGCGCTGCAGGCCCAGATCGTCGACCGGGACATGCCGCGGGTCGCGGACGCGCTGGCGCCGCTGCTCGGGCGCCGACCCACGTATGCGCTGGTCAAGGGCAGGCGCAACTACGTCTGCCTCAACAAGCTTCAGGGCGGATTCCCCGACGATGAGGAGGCACTGCTGAGCGTCGGGCAGGTCGACCCCTTCGCCGGGTGGCTCGGCAAGCAGGTGGTGCGGCTGCGTCAGTGGGCAGACGAGACGGAGTCGGGGGACCGCGACGAGCTGGTCCCCGGAGTGTCCGAGCGGGCTTGGCGGCAGGTGTCGGTCTCGGCGCAGGAGTGCCTGGGCGGCAGGTGCCCCCTCGTCACCGAGTGCTTCGTCGAGCGGGCACGCGAGGCGGCCAGGGAGGTCGATGTCATCGTGACCAACCACTCCTTCATGGCGATCGACAGCTTCGAGGGTCGCCAGATGCTCCCGCACCACGACGTCCTCGTCATCGACGAGGCGCACGAGCTCGTCGACCGGGTGACCGCGACGATCACCGACGAGCTCACCAGCTCGATGGTCACGACGGCCGCAAAGAAGGCCGGCCGCCTCTCGGAGAAGACCACGCCGCTCGAGGAGGCAGCAGAGCTGTTCGCAGCCGCCCTGGACCCTCTCGATGAGGGTCGGCTCCTCGGCCTCCCCGACTCGCTCGTGTTGGCGCTGTCCCGGATCCGGGACACCGCCCGGGTTGTGCAGAGCGACCTCAAGCCGGCTCCGCTGGAGGACGGGGACGGTGGGCGTCAGGTCGCCCGGGCCGCGATCGACGACGTGCACGAGACCGCCGAGCGGATCCTCGAGGAGCGCGAGCTCGACGTCGTCTGGCTTGCGCAGGAGCAGCGTCGCGGACCGGTGCTTCGAGTCGCCCCGAGGAGTGTGGCCATGCTCGTGCGCGACAAGATCTTCGCCGATCGGACCGTCGTGTTGACCTCGGCGACCCTGGAGCTCGGCGGGAGCTTCGATGCCGTCGCCGGCAACGTCGGGCTGCGCGGCGAGGGCGCGCCCGCATGGCAGGGCCTCGACGTCGGCAGCCCGTTCGACTACCCGAGGCAGGCGATCGCGTATGTCGCCGCGCACCTGCCCCCGCCGGGGCGAGACGGTGCGAGCGAGGAGAGTCTCGATGAGATCGAGGCCCTCGTCCGGGCGGCCGGGGGCCGCACCCTCGGCCTCTTCTCGTCGATGCGCGCGGCGCAGCGCGCGGCCGAGGAGATGCGAGACCGGTTCGGCGACGACATCCCGGTGCTGTGCCAGGGCGAAGACCAGATCTCGACGCTGGTGCGCCGGTTCGCCCGCGAGGCACGCACCTGCCTCTTCGGCACACTCACGTTGTGGCAGGGCGTCGATGTCCCGGGATCCTCGTGCCAGCTCGTCATCATCGACCGCATCCCCTTCCCGCGGCCGGACGACCCCCTCGCCTCCGCACGGTCCCAGGCGATCGCCAGGATGGGCGGCAACGGCTTCATGGCCGTGTCCGCGACGCACGCGGCCCTGCGTCTGGCCCAGGGAGCCGGCCGTCTCGTGCGCCGGTCCGACGATCGGGGCGTGGTGGCCTTCCTCGACTCGCGGATGATCACGGCCCGGTATGCGGGCTTCCTGCAACGGTCGCTGCCCCCCTTCTGGCCCACCACGGACAAAGCGATGGTCCTCGCGGCACTCCGGCGGCTCGACGAGATAGCTGCCGAGCCGCTGCCGGTCCCGGAACCTGCCCTGCGCACGCTCACCGGGGCCGCGACGAGTGACCCGACTGATGGCACCGAGCACCCACGCCCGGTGGCATCCGCCCCGCCCGTCGCCGAGTCGGCGCGAAGTGGCGTCTCGGCGGGGCATCCGTGGAGCAGGGAGCAGGACGAGGAGTTGCGCGACGCCGCCGAGTCGGGGATGCGGATCGACGAGCTCGTCGACCATTTCGAGCTGCCTGAGGAGGTCATCTCCGCCCGGCTCACACAGCTCGACCTCACCCTTGCCAGCGGTGCCCGCTTCGAATGACCTGCCCCCGTTGCCCGGAGACCCATCCGAGTCATCCCGAGTCATCCCAGTGACCCAGGCGACCCGGGTCACCCGGGCCATCGGGGCCATCGGGGCCATCGGGGCCATCGGGGCCATCGGGGCCATCGGGGCCATCCGAGTCCTCCCGGGTCACCTGGCCATCTGGGCCATCTGGGCCACCCGGGTCGCCTGGGTCACTTGGGTTACCCGGGTCGTCTGGGCCACCTGGGCGTGTGTCATCACCTGGGCCACTCGGCCGTGGCAGAGTTGCGGCCATGAGCCCTGCCGCGTTTCCTGCGCTCACCCTGGTGTCGGGGCCGGAGGAGGTCCTCGCCGACCGGGCGATCGCGACCCTGATCGACCAGGCACGGGCGTCGGGCGCCGATGTGGTGCGCCTCGAGGCGACGGCCTACGAGCCCGGGGCGCTCCGCATCCATGCCAGCCCCTCCCTCTTCGGGGGTGAGACGTGCATCATCGTGCGCGGTCTGCACGAGGCGTCCGACGAGCTACAGGCCGACCTGCTCTCCCTCCTGGCCGCTCCAGCGTCCGAGGTTCACCTCGTCGTCGCGCACGCTTCGGGAAACCGAGGCAAGAAGGTTCTCGATGCCATGCGGAAGCAGGACGCCGTCGTGATCGAGTGCCCTGCGATCAAGTCCGATCGGGACAAGTCGGACTTCGTCCACAAGGAGTTCACGCGAGCGCGACGCACCATCACCTCGGAGGGCGTGCGGGCCCTCGTCGAGGCCGTCGGGCAGGATGTTCGCGAGCTTGCGGCGGCCTGCGCCCAGCTCGTCGCCGACACCGAAGGCACGATCACCGACGCGGTCGTGGACACCTACCACGGCGGCAAGGTGGAGGCGACCGGCTTCCGAGTCGCCGACGCCGTGGTCGCGGGCCGGACCGGGGATGCCCTGCGCCTGCTGCGCCACGCCATCGGCAGCGGCGTCGACCCGGTCCCCATCGTGGCCGTCCTCGCGATGCAGCTACGCCAGCTGATCAAGGTCGGAGCCGCCGGCCGGGGCAGCTCCAACCAGCTCGCGTCCTCGCTGGGAATGGCCCCGTGGCAGGTCGACAAGGCCCGTCGCTCGGTCGGTCACTGGAGTCCCGAAGGGCTCGCCGTCGCCGTGCAGGCGGTCGCCGCCGCGGACGCGGAGGTCAAAGGCGGCGGCAGGGACCCCGTCTATGCCGTCGAGCGCGCCGTCCTCACCGTCACCCGCGCCCGAGGGATCCGCTGAGGGCAAGGCCGGCACGGCGGCATACGGCGGCACAGGACGGCATGCGGGGGAACAGGGCGAAACAGGACGGCATGCGGGGATGGGCGGACAACACACCGAGCACCCGGCAACTCCAATCAGCTATTACTGGCAGGTGTTGACGGTTGTTCG
>JAKDLQ010000152.1 GCA_030452775.1 Micrococcales bacterium
GGCTCGCCCGCCGGGCCGACGAACGGCGGCCCCCATCCCCGGCTGTCATCGCCGTACCCCGGAACCTCCACCTTGATGACGCGAGCACCCATGTCGCCCAACATCATTGCCGCATGCGGTCCGGCCAGCGCCCGCGACAGGTCGATGACGGTGATGCCCTCCAGTGGTGCGCTCACATCCGCTCCCATGCTCGTATGCCGCTCACCCAGCCCTCGGAGCGGGCGGGTCAGAGTTGTCCTGACGCCCGCTCCGGCCTGATCCGGATGACGACGCGCTCATCGGCGATCATGGCCGCGCGGTACTCGCTCCAGTCCGGGTGCTCGCCGCCGATGGCACGGTAGACGTCGACGAGCAGGTCGATCGTGCCGGGCCGCGTCTGGTCGATGACCTCCGCCGGTCCGTCGATCTGGACCCAGCTCCCGTAGAACCGGTCGGTCATGACGAGCAGCGAGACGGCCGGGTCGCGGCGGATGTTGCGCACCTTGGCGAGCATCGTGCGGCTCGAGATGACCACGGCCCCGTCGAGCACGCCCGCATTGAGCGGGGACATCTGCGGGGTCCCGTCCCGACGGCGCGTCGCCAGGACTGCATGGCTGTGCTCCGACACGAACTGCAGGGCCTGCTCGATCGCCACGCTCATGATCTCATCGTAGGCGAGACCCGGTCCGCGGCCCGGGTCGATGTATTGCCGCGCCGTATGCGACGCGCTGATACATCGAAGCGACGCGAGCCCGCGCGTCGAGGTCCTCGCCCCATTCGTGTGGCCTCGTCATCCACACCCCGCCTGTGGATTACGAGGCCACTCGAGTTGGGGGAGTCGACTCCTTCGGGATCGGGAGGACGCGCCTTATCGTGAAGGGGTGCTGGCGTGGGTGCGGGAGCGGGTCGAGTCCGCGGGTGGCGCGCCTGTCGACGGTCACGCCGGGGGGAGCGCCGCACGTGGTCGCCATCGTCTTCGCGATCGCAGGCGATGTCGCGTGGACCGCGATCGACGCCAAGCCGAAGTCCACCCGGGCGTTGCGGCGGCTCGCGAACATCGCGGCGAACCCCCGAGTGAGCCTCCTCGTTGACGTCTACGACGACGACTGGTCGCGCCTGTGGTGGGTCCGCCTCGACGGGGTCGCGACGGTGCTGTCTGCCGATGACGCGGGCGCGGCTACAGGCGTTGCCGCGTTGGTCGCGAAGTACCCGCAGTATCGTGCGGACCCACCGGCAGGCCCGCTCATCTGGATCAGTGTCGAGCGCCGGGTCTCGTGGTCGGCACGCTGACCACCCGCGACCACGCACGTCGAGAGATTGTCGCGGCCCGGCCGGGCGCGGGTGACGGTGCGCTGATTTGATGGACCCATGGCGCCATCAGGTGTCGCGAACTCGGATGGGGCGGCCCCGGCCGTGATCGTGGTCAGGGGTGTCCAACCCGCGTCCATCGGGCAGACCCTGCGTGACCTCGAGGTCACCGTTGGGGGTCACGCTGTCGTGCTCGCAAGGCTCGGCCAGCCGGCACCGGTGTCGCCGCTTCTTGTCGACGCCGTCGTCGACGCGCTGGTCGAGGCTGGCTGCGACGTCACCGTCGGCATGACGCTCGGCAGCGACGAACGCGACCGCGGGCATCGATCGGTCAGCGCCCTGGCACATACCGCCGGCCTGTCGGGACGCACGCAGCGTGGGCGCCGCTACCTCGTCGCTGACCTCGGCGAGGACACCATCGCGGCGCCCGTGCCGGCCTCGAGCGTCCTGGCCCAAGCGCAGATATCGCGTCTGTGGGTCGAGGCCGACACTCGGGTCGTCCTCGGGCGTGCGGTCACCGACCTCACCGACACGTATGCCGCCGAGCTCGCGACGCTCCTCGGTGCCGCCCGCGAGGTGGCGGGGGCGCAGGACGCGGACGTGGCGACCGGCCTGCTGCGCTACCTGCCGCCGGTGCTCGCCGTCGTCGATGCGCTCGCGGTCAGCGACGGGGCGGACGGCGCGCGTATCCTCGGCCCGGCGGCGGTGGCGTGGTCCGGCGAGCACACCGTCGGCAGCGGCACCGTCGTCGTGGCGAGGGATGCGCTGCACGCGGACTGTGTGGTCGCGGCCCTGCTCGGCGTTGACCGCGCGTCCTCACGGCTGATCGGCCTAGCAATCGACACGATGGGTGCGCCGACGGGACGGGTCGAGGGCGACCTCACGCCGTTCCAGGGGATCCGCCGCCCCCACCCGCTGGCCACCGCGGCCGCCCGTCGGGTCGGCGCCGACGCGCGCCTCGCACGCGTGCTGCGTGCCGCCACGGGTGGACCGGATGAGGGGGCCCACCCCGTCGACTCGGTGCTGGCGAGCCTGCGCCCGCTCATCACCCCGGCAGTCACAGCGGCGACCGATCCGGTGGGCCAGACCGGGCTCGTCGCCCTGCTCGGCGCCGTGAGCGCGGTCAGCGAGGGCATTCACGGGTGGTTGGGCGGCCTCGACAAGTCCCGGATCGACCGCGTCGTCGTGCCGCTCGGCTTCGACGCAGACGAGCATCTGGACGACGAATACGACCGGTTGCCGGCCTTCTTCGCGCCGTTCGACGCGATCGTCGAGTCGCTGCCCGAGGCCGTGCCCGGGGTAGACGCAGGGATGCGATGGTGCCTGGTCGACGGCGCCACCGTCTTCGAGGTGTCCCGGGTCATTGCCGCGGGCTTCGACGACTTCGTCGCGCGGGTCGACGTCGCGGGGGGAATTAGTCTCATGGCCGACTACATCGGCGGCCGGCGGGTCGCGGTGGGACACGAGGGCTCTGGGCGACAGGCGGAGCGCAACCTCTACCTGCCGCAGCCGAACTATCTCGCTGCATGGGGTGGGCGCCAGATCGACGTGTGCAAGATCGAGCTCGTCGAGCGTGGCCCCGACGAGCATCGCCTGCTCTGGCGCACGGTGAAGAGCCCCAAGGGAGTGCGGAGTACGACGACGGAACGCTGACCTTCACGCGCACCGGTGGGCCGTCCGATCCGAGCGGGTCCGGCCCGGCCACCACGACGGTGACGATCCGTGGGCGTCAGCTGTTCACGCTGCCTCCCGCGTGGGCGACGGTCGACCTCGCGGCGCTGCCGGAGGTGCGTGGCCCACTGCTCGAGGAGGCCTACCGACGGTTCTTCACGACGACCTTCGACAACCTCGAGGCCTGCTTCGAGGGGCGCGAGTTCCGGATCGGTCGCCCACCGACGGACCCTGAGGAGCCGTTGCTCACCGAGTCACTGCAGCTCCTGCTCGGCGCGGCGGGCGACTGGCTCCGCACGGGGACGGCGCGCGGCGACGGCAGCGGCGGGGCGGGCGACCGCGTCGGCGGGATCGACGACGTCGGCGGGGTCGACGTCGTGGACGAGGTCGACGTCCAAGGATTCCGGCACGTACGAGGCAGCCGATGAGGATCGCGATCACCGGCAGCACCGGCCTCATCGGCCACCATGCCGCACGGGCAGCCCTGCGGGCCGGGCACGAGGTCGTCGCGCTGGTCCGCGCCGGCCCGAGAGGAGCCGAGGCGTTCCGCGGGATCGAGCGGGTCCAGCGGGTCATTGTCGAGCTCACCAACGGTCCGTCCCTGACCCGAGCACTCGAGGGGGTGGACGCGCTCATCCACTGCGCCGCGGTCTATGCGTACGGCGCGAGCCGTTCGGATGAGGTGGCCCGGGTCAACGTCGATGGCACCGTGGCTGTCCTCGAGTCCGCCGCCGCTGCCGGTGTGGCCAGGACGGTCGTCACCAGCTCGTCCGTCACGAGGGGGTCGAATGTCGCCGCGGTGCCGCGGACCGAGGCAGACCACCTCGGCCCGGAGCCGGCGCCGGCCTACTACCGGAGCAAGGTCGCCCAGGAGCAGGCAGCGCTCGAGGCGAGCGAGCGACTCGGCCTCCCCGTCGTGCTGGCTCTGCCGACGGTCGTCCTCGGTGGACCGATCGCCCGGCTCGGCCCGAGCAACGCCATCGTGCTGCGCTACCTGCTCGACCCGACGCGCAGCACCTATCCCGGCGGATGCAACGTCGTCGACGCACGCGACGTCGGGCCACACGCGTGCGTCGATCCGACTGCGCGGAAATCCGCGCTAACCACGACGACATCCCTGCGGCTGAGTGCGAGGCCAGCTACGACGCTCACCACCGAGCCCCGATTCGAGCGTCGAAGTCGGTATCACCAGGCGTCATGGTGTCTCTGTTCGGTGCGATCGGTTACGAGACCACAGTCGCCGTGCAGGAACGACTCCGTACCGGAGGTGAAGCCCCTCCCGCCCGACGGACCGAGCAGAGCAGCCGATCACGTGCCCATCGAACGGGGGTCCAACCGGCCACCAGTTCACAAGCAGCAACTAGGCGCCTGGCCTGAGACGAAGCCCGTCCGGGTCGCCGGAGAGGAGAGGTCAACGTGTTGAGACATCACGATCAAGAGCAGCACAACCATGGAGGCGGGTCCTCGTCTCGCAGCCGGACTCGCCTGCCGCGCATCCTCGCGGTATCTTTCGCCGTCGTCCCGGCTGTCCTGAGCCTGCTGACAGGACCTGCCGCACAGGCTCAGGAGGTGGGTCATCCATGGCGCACCCGCGTGGTCGCGACTATCCCGGTTGCGCACGGCCCGGAGGCCGTCGTGGTCGATTCTGGACGCAACCGTGTCTACGTTGCTCCCGACGTGGGCCAGACGATCACGGTCATCAACGGCCGCAGAAACGAGGTCGTCGGTGAGCTCGGCCCAACAAGCGCGCAGCGACTCAGCATCGCAGACCTGGCAATCGACGCGACGCGGAACGCGATCTACACCACGAACTTGGGCGATCGGCATGTCTACCGGGTCGACGTACGTACCAACAAGGTGACGGTGAGCCCGCAGTTGCCCATCGTCGCAACGCATGTCGCCCTCAACTCACGTACCCATCTGGTGTACGTCACCGGCGAGGACAGCACCTCCATGCTCGTCCTCAACGGTCGCACGTTGCGGGTTGAAGCAACGGTGGCACTGCCCGAGCCGGGCTGGTCGCTCGCCGTCAACGAGTGCACCGACACGATCTACGTGGCCACCGTCAATGGACAGCACGTACTTGTGGTCGATGGCCATCGGTACCGGACGACCGGATCAATCGAGGTGCCGACGAGCGCGGTGGAACTTGCCGTCGACGAGCGGACGGACCGGATCTACGCTGCCGGCTACGACAGAGTCGCAGTCATCGACACCCGCAACGAATCGGTCATCGCCACCGTTGACCTGCCTGGCGTCGTGGGAGGCCTCGCGGTCAACGAGCGCACCAACAGGGTCTATGTCACCAACCTCGATCCGTCAGGGCCGAACACGGTCTCCAAGATCAACGGGCGATCCAACAAGGAGGTGGCTCGCGTGAACGTCGGGTTGGTCCCGGCCGCGCTGGCCGTCAATGCACGGACCTTCACCACCTACGTTGCCAACCTGCAGGGCAACAGCGTCTCGGTCATCAAGAACTGACCCTGCTGCGGACGCGGTGGCCAGCCGCCGGCGCAGGGAACGCCTTACGATCAGGCATCCGTTGCCAACAGCAGGAGAGGGGCGGACCGGACAGTCTCCGGTCCGCCTACTCGCGGGTCCGGCTCAGGCGTGGAAGGTTGCGGGGTGGCGCAACGCTGTGCCACGTTTCCGACCGGGCGACGAGAAGGAGCGCGACTCGAAAACCTCGCGGATCGCGATCGTCAACCGCGGGGAGGCCGCGATGCGGCTCATTCACGCCGTGCACGACCTCA
>JAKDLQ010000153.1 GCA_030452775.1 Micrococcales bacterium
GGCCCGTGACCTGGATGCCCGCTCGCGGCAAGATCCCTCCACCGGCGCTTCCGGCCGGTAACAGGACGGTGCCGAGGGACGTGCCGATGAGCACCGAGATGCCCTTGCGGACCAGGGTGGGCGTGACCTGCTCGGCGACCCGTGCACTCATGGCCCCGACCGCCCCCGGGGATGCGGCGAGCACGGTCGCGAGCGATCCGAGACACAGCCACGCGGCGAGGACGCATCCGGTCCAGGCAATGGTCCCGGTGAGGATCTCGTCGACGGATGCGGGCCCACCGGCGCCGCCGAGCGGCCAGCTCGATACGGCCAGATCCAGCAGCAGGCGCAACACCAGCGCTGCGGTGATCGACCCGGTCACCAGCGTGATCCACGCTCGGGTGCGAGAGCCAGCCGAGCTTGACGCCATTGACGTGTTCATGACGTCATTCAATGATGTTTACGATCGTTTGGTCAAGTCCGATCACGTTTGATGTGTCACAGTGTGAGTGGCCCGGCATACTGGGCCTGTCATGCGAGGAAGGGGACGCCATGCGGTGGGAGCGGCTGTTCGAGGACCTCGAGGCCCAGCTGACATCCGACGATGCCCGTGATCTCGCGGCCGAGGTGGCCGATCGGACCCGGCGTGAGCGTGCCCTGGTCGAGATGCAAGGACGCCTGCTGGCCAACGTCGATGCCGGGCAGGTGTCGATCGACATCGTGGGGGGCGCCCTCCGGGGGCCGCTACGGGGCGTGGGCCCGGACTGGCTGCTCATCGAGCCACGGCCCGACCGGTCCACCCTCGTGTCGCTCGCAGCGGTGCAGCTCATCACCGGTCTGGAGCCCGGCGCTGGTCAGGTGTCCGTCGTCGCCAAGAGGTTCGGGCTCGGGGCAGCGCTGCGCGCGATCAGTCGCGACCGTGCCCCCGTGGAGGTCACCCTCACGTCGGGACGTGCGCTGCCGGGGACCATCGACGTCGTCGGAGCCGACCATCTCGAGATGGCCGCCCATCCTCTCGACGAGCCACGCCGATCGGGGAACGTCCGCGCCCGCCAGGTCGTGCCTTTCCCGGCGCTTGCAGCGGTGCGTCGGGCCTGACGGTGCTTCAAGGCTGCGCTGGGCGCGGTATGCCGCCGGTGGCGCGGTCGTGTCGGCGGTCCGGGTATGTGCCGGTATGCCGCCGGTGGCGCGGTCGTGTCGGCGGTCTTGGCCGGCTCCGGACCTAGCCGCCTAGTCGCTCTCGGTGCCGCCGGACCCGAAGGGGTGACTCTCGACGAACTCCCGTGTCGAGGTGTATGCCTCGGCGATGAAGTCCTCCAGGGCGCTGCGCTCGACCCGCCACTGTCCGCGGCCCCCGATCTTGATCGCGGGCAGCTCCCCGGAGCGCACGAGCGCATAGGCCTGGGCCGAGGAGATGTTGAGGACCTCGCACACGTCGGCCAGCTGCAGGAAGCGCGATCCTTCAGTGCTCACGCCGTGACCGCCGAGCCGACCATGGTTGTATGCCGCGTCGAAGCGAGGGCCGGGCGCTGCCGCCCGACCCCGAGCTGGTGGGTTCGCTGCGTCACGAGGGCTCCCTGTGCGGTCGGTGGGGTGAATCATCCATTACGCCCATCCTAGGCTCGGCTACCTCCGCTACCGCATCTTTTCCACAGATGTGGACGCGTCAACGCGGTTGGCGCCAGTTTGAGACAAGATGATCGCGCTGGTCCAGCGCTGTGTAGCGTCGGGCCGATCGCACCCCAAGACACCAGACCACCACCCCAGGGGAAGAGCATGACCGACCTGCCCACGCCGCAGACCAAGCGACTCCAACGGCCTTCGTGGAGGGACAGTCGACTCGTCGTCGGGGTGTTGCTCGTCCTGCTGGCTGCCACGCTGGGTGCCAAGGCTGTCTCGAGCGCTGACGACCGGGTCCCACACTACGTGGCCGCGGGCAACCTGGTGGCCGGTGACCAGCTCACCGCCGCGTCCGTCGTGCGGGCCGACGTTCGCCTCGATGACGACGTCGCTGACTACCTGCTCGCCGGCGGCGCGCTCTCCGACGGGATGTTCCTGGTCCGCGACGTCCGGCAGGGCGAGCTCATCCCCATCTCCGCGGTGGGCACCGCCCAGGACCTGAAGACCCAGCGAGTCACCGTCGAGGTCGATGCCGTGTCGGCGACCGGGCTGGCGGCCGGCTCGGTCGTCGATGTCTTCGTCAGCTCCGTTCCCGAGGGCGCCGCCACGGGCGCCAGACCCAAGGCGGACAAGGCGCTCGACTCGGTTCGAGTGGGCAAGGTGATCGCGGGCACCGGCGGCTTCGGCTCCAATGCGATCACCTCCGTCCAGCTTCTCGTCCCCATAGACAAGGTCGAGTCGATCGTCGAGTCCATCGATGCCAAGGCCAAGCTGACCCTCGTGCCCGTGGCCGGCTCGCCCACCTCCCCGGCCTCATGACCGACGTCGTTACGGCTCTGGGCCCAGCATGGGAGGGCACCATCGCGGGAAGCCTCGAAGCGGCACCAGGCGTCACCATCGCTCGCCGGTGCGCGGACGTGTCCGAGCTGCTGTCCGTCGCCGAAGCGGGCGTCGGCCGCTGCGCCGTCGTATCGGGCGACCTGCGCGGCCTCGACCTTGAGGTCGTCGGCAGGCTCCGGGCTGCCGGCCTGCGGGTCGTCGGGGTCCTGCCCGGCGGTGACGAGGCCGCCGAGCGGCGCCTGCGACAACTGTCGGTCCGCGTGATCCTGCCGATCGAGTCGAGCCCCGAGAGCTTCGCCGAGGCGATCACCGGGGATGGCGGCGACGGGGGAGACGACCTCAAGCGGGCTCGTCGTGGGGACTCGATCCACTCGATCGGCGACGTCGGCGATGACCGCACCCGTGACGCGCCAGGGGACGTGGCAGCGCGCCGACCCAGCCCTCGGGCTGCCGGCGCTGATGACCATCGCCGCCGAGCCGCCGATGACCTCGGCGTGCGCGAGGGTGGTCCTGGATGGCAGCCTGCCGGCCGAGACGTGGTGCCGGCTCAGGACGAAGGCTCCCTCGATGGCCCGCGCGCCAGCAGCGAGGAGGAGAGGCGTGACGCGGGTGACGACGCCAGCGGCGCCGACGAGGTCGACGGCCCAGTCCACCGCGGGCGGATCATCGCGGTCTGGGGGCCCGCGGGCGCACCCGGGCGGACCACGGTGGCCGTCACCCTGGCGGCTGAGTTGGCATCCCGTGGCGAGCAGGTGCTGCTCGCCGACCTCGATACCTACGGCGGATGCATCGCTCAGACTCTGGGGCTGCTCGATGAGGCGCCCGGTATCGCGGCGGCCTGCCGGTCGGCCGACCAGGGCACACTCGACCTGCCGGCCCTCGCTCGGATGGCGCCGGAGATCACCCGCCGCCTGCGGGTCCTCACCGGTATCCCGAAGGCGGAGCGCTGGCCAGAGCTGCGCGAAGCGGCCCTCGAGCGTGTCCTCGAGCTGTCCCGGGGCCTCTCCCGGTTCATCGTCGTGGACTGCGGATTCAGCCTCGAGAACGACGAGGAGCTGAGCTACGACACGGCGGCTCCCCGTCGCAACGAGGCGACCCTGACCGCCCTCGCGTGTGCCGATGACGTCCTGGCGATCGGCGGGGCCGACCCGGTGGCGCTGCAACGCTTCGTGCGTGGCCTGCAGGAGATCGGCACAGTCCCCTCGCCCGTGCCGACGCCGGTGGTCAACCGCGTCCGGGCCTCGGCGGTCGGTCCCCGGCCGGAGTCACGGATCTCCGGTTCGCTCATGCGCTTCGCCGGTCTGGAGCACGTGCACTACGTGCCCGATGACCAGCCCACCGTCGATGGCGCATTGCTGGCCGGCAGATCCGTCGTCGAGCATGCGCCGCAGTCCGCGCTGCGGATGTCGGTGGCCGAGCTCGCGACCTCGCTCGTCCCCTCGACCCGCCCGCAGTCGAGGCCGCAGTCGAGGCCGCGTGTCGGCCGGCGCCGCACGAGGCGCTGACCACCGGACGAGGGCGTGGCCGGGTAGTGCGTGACCTCGCCGTATGCCGCCCCTCCTCCCGTCCGCAGGCAGCGCGCCCAGCGGCATACGTCAGCGATCCCTCGCCCGCAGCGTTTCGATGCCACGGCTGCCGCTCTGGCAGAGTGGGACGTATGTCGGATCGGCTCACCTCATTGGACGCGTCCTTCCTGTATCTCGAGGAGTCGACGACCGCGATGCACGTCGGATCCGTCATGGTGTTCCAGCCGCCCGAGGCCGGCTTCGACTACGACCACCTGGTGCGGATCATCGGCCATCGCATCGGCTCGATCCCACGCTTCCGGCAGAAGGTGCGCGACGTGCCGGGACGGGTCGGCAACCCGGTATGGGTGGACGACGAGAACTTCGACATGAGCTATCACGTGCGTCGCGCCGGCCTGCCCCGGCCCGGCACCCAGCGGCAACTGGAGGAGTTCGTGGCGCGCGTCCAGCCGCGGCGACTGGACCGGACCAGGCCGCTGTGGGAGATATACCTCGTCGAGGGCCTGCAAGGCGGGAGGTTCGCGCTGGTGACCAAGACGCACTACGCCCTCATCGACGGGGTCAACGCCCTCGACATCGCGCATGTCCTCGTCGACTCGGAGCCGAGTGATGTTTCCGTCGACGAGGAGAGCTCCACCTGGGTGCCGCGGCACCCGCCGAACGGGGCAGAGCTGGTGGTCGAGGCGCTCGTCGACGCGGTGAGACGCCCGGCCCAGGCCATCGATCTCGTTCGCGGGGGCGTCAACGAGGTCGTCAACCTCGGCATGGTGGCGGCCGAGTCCTTGGGAAGCCTGCTGTCGACAGCGGCCCGGACGGCGGCCAGGCCCGCGCCCGACCTGCCGCTCAACGCGCAGATCGGGACCACCCGGCGGTGCGTCATGATCGCCACCGACCTCGAGGACTACCGGGCGGTCCGCAGCCGGCTCGCTCAGGGCGCCTATGCCGAGGACGTCTCGATCAACGACGTCGTGCTCGCGACCATCGCCGGTGGCTTCCGCACCTGGCTGCTCGGCCGCGGCGAGCCGGTCCACAGCGGGCAGATCGTGCGGGCCATGGTGCCGGTCAGCGTCTATGGCGACGACCCGAGCGGGATGTACGCCAACGACGTGATGGCCTGCGTCGTGAACCTGCCCGTCGGAGAGCCGGGCGCCTCGATGCGGCTGCACCAGATCGCCTTCGGGATGCGACAGCAGATGGAGGGCGGGCACGCAGTGGGCGCGACCTCCCTGGCCAACCTGGCCGGCTTCGCCTCCCCGACGCTGCACGCGCTCGGGGCTCGGCTGGGCTCGGCCATGTCCCGCCGGCTCTACAACGTGATGATCACCAACGTCCCCGGACCGCAGTCGCCGCTCTACGCCGGTGAGGCACAGATGCTCTCGACCTACCCGGTGACGCCGCTCGCCAAGGGGCAAGGACTGTCGATCGGGGTCACGTCGTACCACGGTGGCGTCTACTACGGACTCAACGCCGACCGCGACACGATGCCCGACGTCGATGTCCTCGCGCAATCCATCGTCGAGTCCCTGCGCGAACTGAAGAGCGGGAGGTAGCTTTCATGCCGGTGGTGCGGGTATATCTTCCGGTCAACCGAACCGACCTGGCGGAGCTGGCCTCGTCGGGGACGCTCTCGGCCGGCCGGGGCATCCCCCGCGAGGCCTACGCGGTCACCCGGGGGCTCGAGGCGGCCGGTAGCGGTCACAACCTCGAGGACCTCGAGTACACGGCCTTC
>JAKDLQ010000154.1 GCA_030452775.1 Micrococcales bacterium
AGGCTGCCGAACGCCAGCGGCTGATCCCGGGTGACCGGCGCGTGATCGCCGCTGCCGACGCCGAGTCCGGGTGGGTGGTTCCGCGGGAGGGCACGCCGGTGACGAGGGTGGTGCTGACGACGGGGCTGCCGAGGTCGCGCTTCGCCTCCTTCCACATCGACGAGAGGTCCGGTGCCCATGGCGACGCGGGCGGCCTGCTGTGGTACGACGTGACCGAGTTCGACGAGGTCCGTGCTCTCCTCGGCGCAGCGACGCCGTGACAACCGGGGGCCATCGGGCCCAAGCGGGGGGACCCGCGTCCCATCTGCTGATCGACGTGGACCGCGAACGCGTCGTGCCTTGTTAGGTTCCTTTGATGGACCTCACTGCCGACGAGTACGCCCGCCGCGACGCCGACCGCCTGAAGCAGATCCTCGCCGGGCCGCCGGTCACCTGGCTCTTCCTCGGCGATAGCATCACCCAGGCGGCGCTGCACACCCGGGGACGCAGGGGTTTCGTCGAGCACTTCGCCGAGCGAGTCCGCGGCGAGCTCGCCCGGGTCCGGGACGCCGTCATCAACACCGGGGTCTCGGGTTCGAGAGCCGAGGATGCGTTGCCCGAGTTCCACTGGCGGGTGGGCCGATTCGCTCCCGATGTCGTCTTCGCGATGTTCGGGACCAACGATGCGGCCGACGGCCCGGACGGGGTGCGGTCCTTCCGCTATGCCCTGGACCAGGTGGTGCAGCGCTCCCGCGACATCGGCGCGACCGTCGTCCTGCAGACGCCGCCCACCGTCACGGCAGGCGGCCCGCGCGATCCCCAGGTGCTCGCGCGCTATGCCGCCGAGGTCCGTGATCTCGCACATGACCTCGGGGTGGTCCTCGTCGATCACCAGGCTCGCTGGTCCGAGGCCTGCGATGACGCATGGTTCGACGACCCGTCTCACCCGAGCGCCGTCGGGCACATCGAAATGGCTCGCACCGTCTTCGAGGTGGCCGGGGTCGCCGACGAATCGAGCGCCACGTACAGCCTGCGGCTCGAGGAGGCTTCCGCACCCTGACGGAGCCGCAGGCCTCCGTCCTCTGACGGAGGCATCAGGCTCTCAGAGACGGATTCCCTTTCGCGCCAGCCACGGCTTGGGCGGTACCGCGCTCTTGCCGCCGGGGTGGATCTCAAGGTGCAGGTGGGGTCCGGTCGACTGCCCGGTGCTGCCGCTGTAGGAGACGGTCTGCCCCGGGGCGACGTGCTGCCCTTCGCGCACCCGGAGACGGCTGTTGTGGGCATACCAGGACACCGTGCCGTCCCAGTACTGGATCTTGACCAGGTTGCCGTAGCCCCGATTCGACCAGCCGGCGAAGGTCACCCGACCGCTCGAGAGTGCCCGAACGGGGGTACCCGTTGCGGCGGCGAGGTCCTGCGCCGGATGCAGGCGGCCCCAACGCAGGCCGAAGCCGGACGTCAGCGTGTAGCCGGAGAACGGAGCGACCCAGCGACGCGCTCCGCTGATTGCGCCGACAGGAGCCTTGTTGCCAGCGACGTCACCCGTTCCCCCACCGACGCCCTTCGCCTTCTTCGCGGCTGCGGCCGCCTGGGCCTTTGCCGTCGTCCTCGCCGCGGCCTGCGCGGCTTTCGCCGGAGCAGCCCGTGCCGTCAAGTCTGCCCGTAGTGAGTCGCGAGACGCCCGGTCCGTGGTGTCCCGCTCGGGCAGGACCGGAGCAGCTGCTGCGGTGCTGGCCAGGCTCAGGCCGTGCAGCGCGCTCGAGGTCGACGTCGCCGCCGCTGCGTCGGCGGTCATCTCGCTCGCCCCAGCGCCGCGAACCACGACGGCGGCGGCAAGCGTGGAGGAGAGTACGAGAGCGGGGACGACGAACGGGCGACCAGCTGAGGGCTTCTGCGTGGGTCGATGGCGACCGGCGTACTGGGCACGGGGCACGAGGAAGGGACCTTTTGGGGCGGGGATGGGGGAGGCGCTCGTGTCGACTGCCGCACACGGCGCCTCGCGCACACTATCGTGACCATTCCGTTATCAGGAACTTGATCGCAAATCGCTGCCGTCGTCACCTCCTCGTGCCGGCCGCCAGACACCCGGCAAAACACCGCAAAACGACACCGCTTGAGATCTCGCGGCGTGAGATATCCCACAGCGTCGCTAGGAGGATCGGGGTTGACACGTGACGGCCCGATGCGTGCCGATGTCGCTGACACCCGGCGCGACAGCAACGCCCCGGGTGTCGAGGTGGGCCAGCGCCGTCGAGATCCCGTGAACGACGGCCCTCGTGATCGGCAGGCTCATGTGACCCACGCCGTGCAGCTCGATGTTGTGGACGTTGAGGTCGTCGTGGTGTAGCGCGGCGTTGCGCGGCGGCAGCATGATCTGGTCCAGATCAGACCAGTAGGCGATGAAACGGGTCTGGCAGTCCCGGATGGGCTGTTGCATCTCCTTGATCAGGCTGCTGCCCGGTCGTAGCTGCCTGGTGACACCGCTCGGCCAGCCGTATGCCGAGTACGTGCCGGCATGCGGCGTGCCGAGCGTGACGAGGGTGTGCACGTGCCGGTCGCCTCCGAGCCGGGTCACGTAGTAGCGCGCGATGATCCCGCCCATCGAGTGGCCGATGACGTGGATTCGCTCGTAGCCGGTCTCCGCGACGAGCCGCTCCACCTCCGCGCCGAGATCGGCCGCCGCGGTGCGTACATCCCCGGTGAGGATCGAGTAGTTGATCGTCTCGATTCGACCGAATCCCCGCCGCCGCAGGCCTCGGCGCAGGACCGTGAAGACCGAGCGGTTGTCGACGAAGCCGTGCACGAGCAGGATGGGTGTCTCCGCTGCTTCGACATTCTGAACCGCCAGCCCGCGCCGTGTCGGCGACAGGTGGCCCAGACCATAGCCGACTCGCTGGTCTGTGGCCCGCGGCCCGAGCAGCCCGAGCGGATAGAGCCCGAGGTGCAGCCCGCACCAGGTTGCCTCGAGTAGTGCGCCGGCGATCCCCGTGGGGGTGAGCAGCGCACGCGCAATGCCCCAGGACGTGGCTCCGACCCCCGTGCGCCCGGCATCGGCGTCGGGCCCTGGTGGGCTCGCTGCCGGCGCCGTCGCCAGACATCGTTCGATGGCCACGCTTCGACGCTACCGCGGGCATCGAAGCTGCGCTGCGGTTCGATGCAGCGTTTCGCAGTTGGCTGCTCAATCGTGACCTGGGCGCTTGTAGCCTGCGCGATTTCGGTCAGTGCGGGTGCCGCCCTCGTGGTCAGGGGCCGTTGGGCACTAGCATCCGGGAGACAGCCTGTTCGATTCGACGATGAGGACGGACCCCTCGTGGATCTCTTCGAGTACCAAGCGCGCGACATGTTCGAGGCACACGGCGTCCCGGTTCTGGCCGGAGCCATCGCTACCACGGCCGAAGAGGCTCGCGCCGCGGCGGAGTCGATCGGGGCTCGGTCCGGCGGCGTGACGGTCGTCAAGGCTCAGGTGAAGACCGGAGGTCGTGGCAAGGCCGGCGGCGTCAAGGTGGCAAAGAGTCCGGCGGAGGCCGCCGAGGCCGCGGCCGCGATCCTCGGTATGGACATCAAGGGCCACACGGTCGGCACGGTGATGATCGCCCAGGGTGCCCAGATCGACGAGGAGTACTACGTCTCGCTGCTGCTCGATCGCGCCAACCGCAGCTACCTCGCCATGTGCTCCAAGGAAGGCGGCATGGAGATCGAGCAGCTGGCCGTGGAGCGCCCCGACGCGCTCGCGAAGGTCCCCGTCGATCCCACGGTCGGCATCGACGAGGCCAAGGCGCGAGAGATCGTCGACGCGGCCGGCTTCGACGCGGACACCGCGGCCAAGATCATCCCGGTCCTCACGTCCCTATGGGCCGTCTACCGGGACGAGGACGCCACGCTCGTCGAGGTCAACCCGCTCGTCAAGACGAAGGACGGTGCCATCGTCGCCATCGACGGCAAGGTCTCCCTCGATGCCAATGCCCGCTTCCGCCACCCGGAGCACGCGGCCCTGGAAGACGTGGCCGCGACCGACCCGCTCGAGGCCGCCGCCAACGAGAAGGGTCTCAACTACGTCAAGCTCGACGGGTCGGTCGGAATCATCGGCAACGGTGCCGGCTTGGTCATGAGCACCCTCGACGTCGTCGCCTACGCCGGAGAGGAACTGCGCGGATCGGCAGACGGCGAACCCGTCAAGCCGGCCAACTTCCTCGACATCGGCGGTGGCGCCAGCGCCGAGGTGATGGCCAACGGCCTGGGCATCATCCTCGGCGACGAGCAGGTCAAGAGCGTCTTCGTCAACGTGTTCGGCGGGATCACCGCATGCGACGAGGTCGCCAGGGGCATCGTCGGTGCCCTCGATGCGCTCGGCGACCAGGCGACCAAGCAGCTCGTGGTGCGGCTGGATGGCAACAACGTCGAGGAGGGCCGTCGCATCCTCGAGGATCGCAACCATCCCCTCGTCATCCTCGAGCCCACCATGGACGGCGCGGCCCGCAAGGCTGCCGAGCTGGCCTGCCAGAACTGACCGCCGGACCAGGAAAGAGACAGACATACCATGGCTATCTTCCTCAACGCCGACTCCAAGGTCATCGTCCAGGGCATGACCGGCTCCGAGGGCATGAAGCACACCCAGCGCATGCTCACCTCCGGCACCGCGATCGTCGGCGGTGTCAACCCCCGCAAGGCCGACACCACCGTCGACTTCGACGGCGGGACGTCCGTCGCCGTCTACGGCACCGTCCAGGGGGCCGTGCAGGCCACCGGCGCCAACGTGTCGGTGGTCTTCGTTCCGCCCGCGTTCACCAAGGCGGCCGTCATCGAGGCGGTCGATGCGCAGGTGCCACTCGTTGTCGTCATCACCGAAGGGGTCGCGGTCAAGGACACCGCCGAGTTCTTCACGTATGCGCAGTCCGCCGGCACGACGCGGATCATCGGTCCCAACTGCCCGGGCGTGATCAGCCCCGGGGTGTCCAACGCGGGGATCATCCCGGCCGACATCTCAGGTGGCGGACGCGTCGGTCTCGTGTCGAAGTCGGGCACGCTGACCTACCAGATGATGTACGAGCTACGGGACTTCGGCCTGTCCACCGCGGTCGGCATCGGCGGCGACCCGATCATCGGTACCACCCACATCGACTGCCTCGCGGCCTTCCAGGAGGACCCCGACACCGATGCCATGATCATGATCGGTGAGATCGGAGGCGACGCGGAGGAGCGCGCCGCGGCGTACATCCAAGAGCACGTGACCAAGCCGGTCGTCGGGTATGTCGCCGGCTTCACGGCGCCAGAGGGCAGGACCATGGGTCATGCCGGCGCCATCGTCTCCGGCTCCTCGGGCACCGCTCAAGCCAAGAAGGAGGCGCTCGAATCCGTGGGCGTCAAGGTCGGCAAGACGCCGTCCGAGACGGCAGAGATCATGCGCCAGATCATGCGCGGGCTGGCCACGTAGCCACGCCACGTTCGCGAGCAAGGATCTGCCGTATGCCGCCGGGCCGACCGCGCGGCCCGGCAGGCCCACCGGCCGAGCGGGGGCAGCGGCATACGGGCGCGGGGTCGTCGTGATGCGGCGGTGAGCCGTCGACGGGTACCCGGGCAGGCGCGGGACGGGCAGGCCGGAGAGCGCCAGCCGGAAATCCCGGGCGGGTCATCGATCCGTCTGCGGCGTGGGCGCTCGCCCTTCCGCGCTGAACGGGTGACTATGGGAAGAGAGACT
>JAKDLQ010000155.1 GCA_030452775.1 Micrococcales bacterium
CGCTGCAGGCCTACTTCCGGATCAACACCGAGAACATGGGCCAGTTCGAGCGGACGTTGATCATCGCCGACGAGGGATCCTACGTCCACTATGTCGAGGGCTGCACCGCCCCGATCTACAAGTCGGACTCGCTGCACTCGGCCGTCGTCGAGATCATCGTCAAGAAGAACGCCCGGGTGCGGTACACGACGATCCAGAACTGGTCCAACAACGTGTACAACCTCGTGACCAAGCGCGCCACCTGCGAGGAAGGCGCGACGATGGAGTGGGTCGATGGCAACATCGGCTCCAAGGTGACGATGAAGTACCCGGCCGTCTTCCTGATGGGCGAGTACGCCAAGGGCGAGACCCTGTCGATCGCCTTCGCGGGCGAGGGCCAGCACCAGGACACCGGCTCCAAGATGGTGCACGCGGCCCCGCACACGAAGAGCTCGATCATCAGCAAGTCGGTCGCCCGGGGCGGCGGCCGGTCGAGCTACCGCGGGCTCGTGCAGGTGCTCGAAGGCGCTACGCACTCGGCCTCGACCGTGCGCTGCGACGCCCTGCTCGTCGACACGATCAGCCGCAGTGACACCTACCCGTACGTCGACATCCGCGAGGACGACGTGTCGATGGGGCACGAGGCCACGGTCTCGAAGGTCAGCGAGGACCAGTTGTTCTACCTCATGTCCCGAGGCATGGCCGAGGACGAGGCCATGGCAATGATCGTGCGCGGGTTCATCGAACCCATCGCGCGAGAGCTGCCGATGGAGTACGCCCTCGAGCTCAACCGCCTCATCGAACTCCAGATGGAAGGAGCCGTTGGCTGATGAGCCTGCTGGCTGATACGAGCACCGACCTGGCCGGCGACGCACCGGTCGATGCGCGGGCCGCTGCCGCGAAGGCGCATACGGACTCCGCGGCAGCGTTCGTCCCAAACGCCTCCCGAGCCGAGCGGACCAGATCCTTCGACGTCGCGGACTTCCCGATGCCGACCGGTCGGGAGGAGGACTGGCGCTTCACCCCGGTCAAGCGCCTACGCGCCGTCCTGGCCCATCCGGCGACCGACGAGACCGAGGACGCCTCGGCCGTCCGCTACACCCTGTCGGTTCCCGAGGGAGTCATCGCGCCCCCGCTGGCGCCGGGAGAGGCGCCGCGCGGATCCGGTCTCGTCCCGGCCGACCGGGCCGCGGCCGTTGCCTCGGCCCACACGCCGGAGGCGCTTCACATCCGGCTCAGGGCCGAGCAGGAGTATGCCGAGCCGCTGCGCATCGCCGTTCACGGAGAAGGGGCCGGGCGCCGGAGCAACGCGCACCACGTCATCGAGGCCGGACACCACAGCAAGGCCATCGTCGTGCTCGATCACACGGGGTCCACGGACCACACGGGCAACGTTGAGGTCATCCTCGGCGACAGCGCCGAGCTCACAGTCGTGTCCGTGCAACGTTGGGACGACGACGCGATCCACCTCGCCCAGCACGACGCGCTGGTCGGGCGCGACGCGACCTACAAGCACATTGCCGTGACTCTCGGTGGCGGCATCGTGCGGGTCAACGCCAACGTCCGCTACGCCGGACCCGGTGGTGACGCGACCCTACTCGGCGTCTACTTCGCCGATGCCGGACAGCACCTCGAGCATCGGTCCTTCGTCGACCACAACACCCCGCACTGCGCGAGCCATGTCGCCTACAAGGGCGCCCTGCAAGGCGAGTCCGCTCGCACCGTCTGGGTCGGCGACGTCCTCATCCGGGCCGAGGCCGAGGGCACCGACACCTACGAGCTCAACCGCAACCTCGTGCTGACGGACGGGGCCCGCGCCGACTCCGTCCCCAACCTCGAGATCGAGACGGGCGAGATCGTCGGTGCCGGACACGCGTCCGCCACCGGCCGCTTCGATGACCTGCAGCTGTTCTACCTGCAGTCGCGAGGCATCCCCGAGAGCGAGGCGCGGCGGCTCGTCGTGCGCGGCTTCTTCGCCGACATCGTCCGGCGCATCCCGCTCGCCGACCTGCGCGACGAGATCACCGACGCCATCGAGGACGAGCTCTCGACAACGGCATACGCCGCCCCTACCGCAAACAGCAAGGAGCACTGACCCACCATGAGCACGCTGGAGATCACCGGCCTGACCGTCACCGTCACCACCGAGGACGGGCCCAAGGAGATCCTGCGTGGGGTCGACCTGACCGTGAAGTCGGGGGAGACGCACGCGATCATGGGTCCCAACGGCTCCGGTAAGTCGACGCTGGCCTACAGCATCGCCGGGCACCCCAAGTACACCGTCACCGGCGGCACCGTCACACTCGATGGCGAGGACGTCCTCGCGATGACCGTGGACCAGCGCGCCCGGGCCGGTCTCTTCCTCGCCATGCAATACCCGGTCGAGGTGCCCGGGGTCTCGGTCACCAACTTCCTGCGCACGGCCAAGACGGCCATCGACGGCGAGGCTCCCAAGCTGCGTCACTGGACCAAGGATGTCAGGGCGGCGATGAACGCGCTGCGCATCGAGCCCGAGTTCGCGCAGCGCAACGTCAACGAGGGCTTCTCCGGGGGGGAGAAGAAGCGCCACGAGATCCTCCAGATGGAGTTGCTCACGCCCAAGGTGGCCATCCTCGACGAGACCGACTCAGGCCTGGACATCGACGCGCTCAAGGTCGTCGCCGATGGCGTCAACCGGGCCAAGGCAGGCACCGACGTCGGGATCCTGCTCATCACGCACTACACGCGGATCCTGCGCTACATCAAGCCGGACTTCGTGCACGTGTTCATCGACGGCAAGGTCGTCGAGGAGGGTGGTCCCGACCTGGCCGACCGACTCGAGGACGAGGGCTATGACCGCTACAGCGTCGGGACCTCGGCCTGAGCCGACAGGAGACTGATGTCCGTATCCACGCGTCCGTTGACGGATCAGGAGCTCACCGCGATCCGCGGCGAGTTCCCGATCCTCACGCGCACGGTGCGTGAGGACCGACCTCTGGTCTATCTCGACTCGGGGGCGACGTCGCACAAGCCACGCGCCGTCCTCGATGCCGAGCGAGGCTTCTACGAGCAACACAACGCGGCGGTCCACCGCGGCGCGCACCAGCTCGCCGAGGAGGCAACCGACGATTTCGAGGCGGCCCGCGAGACGGTGGCAGGGTTCATCGGGGCGGCGACCGACGAGGTGGTCTTCACCAAGAACGCCACCGAGGCACTCAACCTGGTGGCCTATGCCTTCTCCAACGCGGCCCCGACCGATGCCGACAAGGACGAGCAGTTCGTGCTGCGCCCCGGTGACGAGATCCTCGTCACCGAGATGGAGCATCATGCCAACCTCGTGCCGTGGCAGGAGCTCGCTCGTCGGACCGGAGCGACGTTGCGGTGGGTGCCGCTCGGAGCTGACGGCGCGCTCGACCTCGAGCGCCTGGGCGACCTGCTCACCGAGCGCACCAAGGTGTTTGCGTTCACCCACGTCTCCAACGTCCTCGCAACGATCAACCCGGTGACCGAGCTCGCGGCCGCAGCGCACGCCGTCGGCGCGCTCGTCGTCGTCGACGCCTGCCAGTCCGTGCCCCACCTCGCGGTGGACGTGCGCACTCTCGGGGCCGACTTCATCGCCTTCAGCGGTCACAAGATGTACGGCCCGATGGGAGTCGGGGTCCTGTGGGGGCGTAGCGAGCTGCTCGATGTCATGCCCCCCTTCCTCACCGGCGGCTCCATGATCGAGCTGGTGACGATGGAGCGTGCGACGTGGGCTCCCGTCCCTGCGAAGTTCGAGGCCGGCGTGCCCAACGCCGCGCAGGCGGTCGGCCTGGCCGCAGCCATCCGCTGGATCGAGGGCATCGGAATCGACCGGATCCATGAGCACGAGGCGTCCCTCGTCGCTCATCTCATGACTGCTCTGGCGAAGCGGCCATGGGTCCGCGTCGTCGGGCCCCAGGCGGGCGTGGATCGTGGCGGCGCGGTCGCCTTCCTCGTCGAGGGCGTGCACGCGCACGACGTCGGCCAGGTGCTCGACGATGCCGGGGTCGCCGTGCGCGTCGGCCACCACTGCGCGTGGCCGCTGCATCGTTCACTGGGCGTCGCCGCCACGACGCGCGTCTCCCTGGGCGTGTACAACACTGTCGCCGACCTCGACGTCCTGCTCGAGGCGCTCGACCGCGTGCCGGTGATCTTCGGGACCGAGCCGGAGATCTCCTCGGTGGCCGCAAGCGATCACGGGCAGGCGGAGGCGAGCTGAGGTGGACCTCTACCAGGAGCTCATTCTCGAGCACGCCAAACGCCCACACCACTGCGGTCTGCGCGAGCCGTTCGACGGCGAGACGCACCACGTCAATCCGACGTGTGGTGACGAGATCACGCTGCGCGTCGCCCTCGCCGGCGCGGACGCTCACTCCGCGGCTGACTCCGACAGGGTCATCACCGACGTGTCCTACGACGCGAAGGGTTGCTCGATCTCCATCGCCGCCGCCTCGATGCTCACCGACGAGGTCATCGGGCACCCGGTGATCGAGGCTCTCGACACCTATACCGCCATGCATGCCATGCTGACCTCCAGGGGTCAGCTGAGCGGCGACGAGGACATCATCGGCGACGGCGTCGCCTTCGCCGGTGTCTCGAAATACCCGGCCCGGGTCAAGTGTGCACTGCTTGGCTGGACCGCTTTCACCGACGCCCTCGTCCGGGCAGGCGTCGACATCACCACACTCTCGCAGCAAGGAGCGAAGCCATGACCCAGACCGCTGTCCCCGCCAACGTGGCCGACGTCGAGGAGGCGCTGCGCGACGTCGTCGACCCCGAGCTCGGGATCAACATCGTCGACCTCGGCCTCGTCTACGGCATCACCGTGGACGCCCAGGCCCATGCCGTTATCGACATGACCCTCACGTCCGCGGCCTGCCCGCTGACCGACGTCATCGAGGACCAGATCGCCCAGACCCTCGAGGGTCTCGTCGCGAATCACCAGATCAACTGGGTCTGGATGCCGCCGTGGGGCCCCGACAAGATCACCGACGACGGACGTGAGCAGTTGCGCGCCCTCGGCTTCAACATCTGATCCTGGGCCCGTGACACCGCGGGTCGTCGAGGTCGCTCCCGAGCGCCTCGACCGATGGCTCGCGGGCTTCGCCGAGCGCCACGGCCCCATCGATGCCGCCGAGGAGAGCACTCCCGGCGGCATCGCCGTGCGCGGCGCCGCGGCCGACGGATCCGCCATCGTGGCAACCCCGTTCGGGTACGAGCCGCTCGGTCTGATCCTCGTCAGACGAGGGGGGTATGCCGCTGGGCTGGCGTTCGGGGGCTCGCTCGGCGCGTGCAAGATCGGTACGCGCCACGTCCAGTCCCGGACCGCGGCAGGCGGATGGTCCCAGCAGCGCTTCGCCCGGCGTCGAGCCCATCAGGCCGAAGAGCTCGTTGGAGCCGTGATCCGTCACGCCAGACGGGTGCTGCTCGGCGAGGGCGAGTCGCCACGAAGGGCGGCATGCGGCATACCCCAGGGGATGGTGCTCGGCGGAGACCGGACGCTCGTGCGCGACGTCCTCGCCGACCCTGCGCTGCAGGCCCTGCGTGGTCTGCCGCGCCGCGAGTTCTACGACCTGCCCGACCCGAGGCGGACCGTCCTCGAGACCGCGCTTCGCCGCGGACGTGCCTACCGGGT
>JAKDLQ010000156.1 GCA_030452775.1 Micrococcales bacterium
GATGGCGCTCACGTCGGAGCCGCATCCGGGCTCGCTCATCGAGAAGGCGCCGCGGGTCTCGCCGGTCGCCATCCTGGGCAGATAGTGGCGCTTCTGCTCCTCGGTGCCGTGCTGGATGATCATGTAGGCGACGATGAAGTGGGTGTTGATGATGCCGCTGACCGACATCCACCCGCGGGCGATCTCCTCGACGCAGAGCGCGTAAGTGAGCAGGGACTCGCCGAGGCCGCCGTACTCCTCGGGAATCATCAGCCCGAAGATCCCCATCTGCTTCATCTGATCGACGATCGCCTGCGGGTACTCATCTCGATGCTCGAGCTCGGTCGCGACCGGGATGATCTGCTCGTCGACGAACTCCCGGACGAGCTTGACCAGTTCGGTCTGCTCCTCGGTGAGGCCGTCGGTCTGCTGGAGTCGGGACATGCTCGGATCGCCACCTTGCTCATTGGGCCGGGTCAACTGCGATCGAGTATGCCGCCGAGCTCGCTTCCCCCGCTGGGCGCGGTCGTGTGAGTCCCAACACTCAGGGAGTCACCGGCGCGAGCGGCCAACCTCACCGAGCACCCCGGGCGGACCCGCGTGACCCGCTCCTGTGGGCAACGTCACCACAGTCACCACAGTTCGCCGAAGGCGACCTGCTTGGCCTTGCGCATGCCCTCGAGGGTGGAGCGCTGCTCGAAGTTGCCCTCCTTGAGACCGTTGATGACGGCCTTGAGCAGGTCGGCCCGGGTCGCGCCAGGCGTCTGACCGAGGGCGTTGAGGAAGAGGTAGGTGAAGGCGCCGTTGGCCTTGCCGTCGAAGTGCGCGTCGGCGGCCGTCTGGTTGGGCTTGCACGCGGCGTAGAGAACCGGCCGGGTCCACTTCGCACCGCGTGTCGACCGGCTGAGTTCGGCCAACCCGCGCCGGTCCTGCTTCGGCTCAGCGGCGCGCGCAGTCTCGACGGCGATCGAGCGGGAGACGGCTCGCCTGCTCGGTGGGGGGATGAAGCGGGGCCGTCGCCCGATCAGCAGGTCGTGCTGTAGCTCGGTGATCCGTCGCAGTCCCGTCCCGCTGTGGCACGTGTCCATGACGACCTCGAGGAGGACGCCGGCGGGGATCCGTCCGAAGAGCGCCTTGAACTCGTCGTCGATGATCACGGTCTCGGGATCCCAGTCAGCACCCTTGGCCGTGATGTCGTAGCAGGCGAAGGCCTCGTCGAGACCATCGACCGTCTCGTCACCGCTGACGTCGGTCACCTGGGTGCCGTGGCTGGAGTAGGTGAAGACGAGACGGTCGCCAGGCCGGGCACCGTCGACCATGTCGGTGAGCGTCCCCATCACGGCGCCCTTGGTGGCCTGTGCGTCGGTGAGGACCGTGATGTCGCCGGATGTGAACCCGCGCTCTCGAAGAGCGGCCTCGATGTCGTGGGCGTCGTTGACGCAACCGGCGAGCCAGCTGCTCATCGGCAGGTGGGCGAACTCGTTGATGCCGACGCACAGCGCCTTGGATGCTGGGGATGTCATCGTCGTTCCTTTCGTCGATCCGGTGTGCGCTGATGCCGGGCGGTGCCCAGCTCCTGGTGGCGCCGTCCCCGCCCGGCCACGGCCGTCCTCGCCGCTGGCCGAGCCGGCGCCCGTGGCCGAGCCGGCAGTAGCCGAGCCGGAGTCAGTAGTCGAGGCGGCCCCATTGGCCGAGCCGGCGCCCGTGGCCGAGCTCGCGCCATCGGGCGATGCTCCGCTGCTCGTGAGCGTGGCGTCGGGGCGCGCGTAGACGGCATACGCGAGCCATGTCGCGTCACCCGCGGAGCGAGCCCGCTCACGCGCTCGGACCGTCGCGACCGAGACCTGCTCACCGGCGAGGAGCTCGTCATAGAAGGCCTCGACGAAAGCCCGGGCAGGCGCGTCGCCGATTGACCACAGGCTCGAGACGAAGGCACCGACCCCGGACCGGAGGAAGGCCTTGGCAAAGCCGCCGAGGGTCGACAGCTGCTCGCCGCCGCGGCCGACCTGACAGGCATTGAGCACGACGACGGGCCGGGACTGGTCACGCCGCGTCCAGGTGGCGTTCTCGCTGACGTTGGTGGCGCTCAGGTACTGCGGCAGGATGGCATTGCCCCGGCGCCTGCCCCGGAGCAGCACCTTGGCCTCGGCGATATCGACCGGATCGGCGATGCCGTGGCCGGAGAAGTGCAGCAGGTCGAAGTCGCCTGAGCGCAGCAGCTTGCGGACATCATTGGGCTGCGCCGGCAGTGGCGTCGCCCCGAAGCGGTCGGAGAGGAACTTCCCCTCGGCGGCCGTCTGCGTGAGGGCATAGGCGGGGTCGATGTAGTCGGGGATGAGTGAGCGCACGTGACCGCGCCGGGCCTGCAGCGCCTTGGGCGGGAAGCCGGTGAACTGCCAGCGTACGAGACCGTGCTGGGCGAGGAATCGCGGCGCCTGCTGACGTGGGCCGACTGGCGGCTTGAGGTGCACGAGCTCCCACGGCATGTAGGGCTCGTCGGCATAGAGCAGCAGATCGGCGATGTCGTCACGGCGGTCCCAGAGCACCGCCTGCATCTCCTGCGGGAAGAGCTGTTCGAAGAGCGACGCGCCGAGGTCCTGCACCTCGGCGAGGAAGCGCTTGGGCCGATCGCCGACGTCGACCCAGAGTCGCTCGACCTGTCCGAGCAGGCCACGCACGAAGGCAGCGCGATCCCGCAACGGCGGCGAGTCGAAGCGGTGCACCTGGCCCCCCTGGTCCAGCCGCAGCGAGTACTCGTAGACGACCCGGTCACCGTGCACGGTCTCGATGACCTCGAGACAAGGCAGACCCTCGAGCTCGGGCGCATCGAGACCGAGCGTGGTGGTGGCCGAGGCGGTGTCGCCGCCTGCGGTCGAGGCGCCTGCGGTCGAGGCGCCTGCGGTCGAGGTGGCGGTCTGGGACGTCGTCGAGGCGGCGACGGCCACGCCTTCGAGCTCGATGGTGCCGAGGGGGACGCTCCCTTGCCGGACGATGACGACGATTCGGACCTTGCCCGGTCTCTCCGCGGTGACCTCGAACGTCAGCTCGGAGACGCCACCGCCTGCGGGCAGCTCGAAGACGTCGCGGTCCGGTGCGGTCACCGTCGCGTTGCGCTTGCCGACGATGTGGACGCTGGCCGGTCGATCCTGGTCGATGCGAACCGGGAGCAGGGCGCTGACCGTGCCCACGCTCGCGGCGATCGTCCGGCGCGACAGGCGCACCCGGACGATGAAGGGCGCCTTGACAGCTGGTCGGGCGGGCATCTCGGCCGCCAGGTGCGCATCCGTGAGGGAGGCGGGTGCGCGTCCGGGCTCGTCCAGCGGCGCCAGGTCCCGGTCCCCGGGCGGCTTCACTCCCGTCGGCGGCGGCTGCGCAGCACCAGTCGTATGCGGCGGCGGCTCGGCCATCGGCAGCTCTCGGTCGCTCTCCCCCGCGTCCGTCGTTGGCAGCTCGGCCATCGGCAGTTCTCGGTCGCCCGCCCCCGCGTCCGTGGCGTGCAGCTCGTCCACCGGCGCCTCGTCCCCGGCCACCTCGTCCGCGGCCACCTGGTCTGCTGGCGCCTCCCCCACCGGCGCCTGGGCTGCTTCCTCGGGAGCGGCGCCCGGGCCGAGCGGGAGCCAGCCGGCGATGGCCTCGATCACCTGGAGCTGGCTGAAGTAGTTGCTGTGGTAGACGACGTCGTTGGTCGGGATCGCGAGGCTGCTCGCGACGAAGCCGCCGCCCTCGGGCAGGTCGACGGCGCTCATCGCCGCCGTGTCGACGACGAGGTCGTTGTCGTCCTTGAAGAGCTGGTCGACGAAGCCCTCCTTGAGCCTGACGACGAGCTCGCGAGGGAACTCCGGCGGGTGGTGCGAGTCGTCGAAGAGCTCTACGTGGAAGTTCGAGGAGACGACATGCCAGCTGGTCCCCGCCGCGGGTTGTCCGGGCTGGGTCTCGTTGATCGCCTTGATGAAGTCCCCGTCGGGCATCATCGCGGCCAGTCCCGGGATACCGTTCTGGTCGCCGGCGTAGGAGACGAGGTATTTGACGAGCGCGCCGAGGCCCTTGATGACCCCGCCGACGACCGCCGCGACCGGGGCGCCACCGGGCAGTGCCGCGAGGACGCCTGCACCGACGGTGACGAGGTTGGTGTAGAGGTCGATCAGGTCGTGCCACCGCCCGGGGTCGGCAAGGTGGGTACCTCCGTTGGTGGCCGCGACGAAGACGATGTGATCGACGGTCGCGGGCCAGGTCGACTGAGGAAGCTCGTACTCGACGAAACTGCGGGTGGTCAGGCCGCCTCGGCTGTGGGTGATGATGTCGATGACGAACTCGTGGTCCGGGTGGTGTGTCGAGAGTCGCGCGAGCAGGTCCTTCGCGTTGGCGCGCGGGTCGAGACTCAGGGTCTTGTGGTCGAAGCCGATCACCGCGTCGTAGGCGGAGATGGCTGTCCGCAGGAAGCCCGAGGCGAAGCTGACGGAAGCAAGGGCGCCGAACCCGCCGATCGTCGACGAGAAGGTGCCGTGGACGAAGAGGAGGATGCGGACCGCGCGGTCGGTCGGCAGCTTCAGCTCGGCCAGTGTCTCGAAGGGCTCCCACGTCGACACGTCCGCCCCTCGCAGGTGTAGGAGGCCAGGCCGGACGCTCTCCTCGAGCTTGTCGATGACCTTGCCCACGGCGTAGGGGGCGGCAAACTTGAGGACGATCGCCTGGACCGCGCCATGGATCAACGTGCCGAGGATGCCGCGGCTCCGCTGTCGCTGGGCCGTCGGCTTGCGGCCGGGTCGCGTCGATGGCGCCGGACGCAGGTCGATCTCGAAGCGAGCCGTCCGTGGCTTCGGGTCGAGGTCGCGGGTCCGGTCTGCCGGGTTGACGGGCAGGTGCCAGGAGTAGACCCCGTCGCGCTCGAGCAGCACGACGGCGTCGTCGGCCGCCGCGAGGTCCACGTCGAGGGATACGGTCCGGTGCGATGCGGTCCGGTTCGATGCCGTCCGGTTCGATCGCGGCGGGTCGCCAAGGTCTCGGGCCCGAGTCTGTGCCAGGTCGATGCTCTGGATCTGCTCGAAGCCACTTTCCGCCAAGGACTCCAGCAGGGCCGCCTTGCTCGTCTCGGCGGCGTAACCCGGCTCTCCGGGTAGCGAGCGGCGACCACCGGAGGGCGTCTGCCGGGCGTCGTAGGACTCGGGCAGCACGACGCGGACACTGCCGCCTGCAAAGGACATGGATGGCATTCCGGCTCCTCCCGACGAGTGATCGGACCACCCCTCACAACGGTAGAGGGGCAGCCCAGCACGGTGATACCCAAACCGGAAAACCAGTTGCCAGCGAAGCGCCCCGCCCGTCAGTGTGGTCCCGATACACCGCTACGGGCGGTGTCGGAATCCAAGGAGGTCGACATGTTCATCAGGGTTACGGGCACGTCCGCCCACATCCGCTCTACCTTGGAGTTCCCTTGTCTTTCGATCCATTCGAGCGCGACGCGTTCAAGAAGCACGCCGCACAGCTGAGCCACGCAGACGAGCGCGGGACCTACGCCGTCGACACCCGCCCCGACGCTCCTCCCGAGGGCGAGCGCTGGTCCAGCTGGGACGGCGCCAC
>JAKDLQ010000157.1 GCA_030452775.1 Micrococcales bacterium
GCGATGAACCCGACCGGGTCCGCGCCTCACAAGTGGCCCGTGGCGAGGACCCGGGGATCGTCGATGCGATCCTCGCTGCCGACGAGCGCCGGAGGTCATCCCTCGGGGAGTTCGAGTCGCTCCGGGCCCAGCAGAAGGCGGTCAGCAAGGATGTCGGCGCCGCGATGGGCGCCTTCCAGCAGGCGAAGGCGGCGGGCGGCGCCGACGCGGGCAGGCTCGAAGCTGCCGCGCACGCAGCCCGCGCCAGGGCCGCGCACCTGAGCGAGCGCGTCAAGGGCCTGGAGTCGGTCGCCGACGAGGCTGCGGCCGAGCTCGGGGACCTGCTGCGCCGGGTCGGCAACGTCATCATCGAGGGCGTACCGGCCGGTGGCGAGGACGACTACGTCGTGCTCGACACCGTCGGTATGCCCCGCGACTTCACGGCCGAGGGCTTTGCGCCGCGTGACCATCTCGAGCTCGGTGAGCTGCTCGGCGCCATCGACATGGAGCGCGGTGCCAAGGTCGGCGGGGCGCGCTTCTACTTCCTCACCGGTGTCGGCGCGATGCTCGAGCTCGCCCTGCTCAACCTGGCGATGGCGCAGGCGACCGCGGCCGGCTTCACCCCGATGATCACCCCGACGCTCGTTCGCCCCGAGATCATCATCGGCGCGGGCTTCATGGACGCGCACTCCGACGAGGTCTACCACCTCGAGGCTGACGACCTCTACCTCGCCGGCACCTCCGAGGTGCCGCTCGCCGGCTACCACGCGGACGAGATCATCGACCTGACCGCCGGACCGAGGCGCTACGCGGGCTGGTCGGCCTGCTACCGGCGCGAGGCCGGCTCGCACGGCAAGGACACCCGCGGCATCATCCGCGTCCACCAGTTCCACAAGGTCGAGATGTTCAGCTACTGCCGCCCCGAGGACGCCGAGGCCGAGCACGAGCGGCTCCTCGCGTGGGAGCGGGAGATGCTGGCCAAGGTCGAGGTCCCCTACCAGATCATCGACACGGCGGCCGGAGACCTCGGCGGTGCGGCGGCCCGCAAGTTCGACTGCGAGGCGTGGGTGCCGACGCAGGGGAAGTACCGCGAGCTGACCTCGACGTCCAACTGCACGACGTATCAGGCGCGTCGCCTGGGCGTTCGCGAGCGGGACCCCTCGGGCTCGGGCACCCGCACCGTCGCCACGCTCAACGGCACGCTCGGCACCACCCGATGGATCGTCGCGATCCTCGAGAACCACCAGCAGCCGGATGGTTCCGTCCGGGTCCCCGCCGCACTCGTCCCCTTCCTCGGGCGCGAGGTCCTCACCCCGATCTCGTGACAGGTCTTCCCCTGGCGCGGTGACCGGGAGAGGCTGGGGCCATGAGTGCTGACGAGCAGGCCGTCGACATCGTCGTCATCGGAATGGGCCCGGGCGGCGAGCACGTCGCGGGAAGCCTTGCCGCCAAAGGACTTCGGGTCCTCGGCGTCGATCACCGGCTCGTCGGCGGCGAGTGTCCCTACTGGGGCTGCATCCCGTCCAAGATGATGGTCCGGGCCGCGGATGCCCTGCAGGAGGCTCGCCGCGTCCCGGGCCTCGCGGGAGCGATCGGCCGGATCGAGCCGGACTGGTCGACCGTCGCCACGCGAATCCGTGACGAGGCCACCGACGACTGGGACGACCAGGTTGCGGTCGACCGCTTCGTCGGCCAGGGCGGGACGTTCGTGCGCGGCACCGGCCGCATCGCCGGGCCGGGCCGGGTCGAGGTCGCCGGGCAGATGTATGCCGCGGAGCGCGGGATCGTCGTAAACACCGGCACCGCGCCGTCGGTCCCTCCCATACCCGGGCTCGATGACGTCCCCTACTGGACCAACCGTGAGGCGGTCGAGGCGGCCTCGCTGCCCCGCTCCCTCGTCGTGCTCGGCGGGGGGGCGATCGGATGCGAGCTCAGCCAGGCGTATGCCCGGTTCGGGGTCGAGGTGACTCTCGTCGAAGGCGCCGACCGGTTGCTTCCGCTCGAGGAGCCGGAGGCGGGGGAGATCCTCAAGGCTGTCCTCGAGGCCGAGGGACTGCGCGTCCACACCGGTGTCACTGCCGAGAAGGCTGCCCTGGACCGTGAGCCTTCAGGAAGCGGAAGCGGAAGCGGAGGCGATGGCGTCGTCGATGCCGGTATCGCCGGTGCCGCCGGTGTCGCCGTGACGCTGCGCGATGGTCGCGTGCTGCGTGCGGAGCGGCTGCTCGTGGCGACGGGCAGGCGAGCCGACCCGGGTGCCGCGGGGCTCGATGTCGTCGGGGTCGACCCGGATGCGCGAGCGGTGCCGATCGACGATCGATGCCGGGTCACAGATGGCGTGTGGGCGATCGGCGACATCACCGGCAAGGGCGCGTTCACCCACGTGTCGATGTATCAGGCGTCCATCGTCATCCGCGACATCCTCGGCGAGGAGGGGCCGGCGGCGGACTACCGCGCGCTGCCACGGGTCACCTTCACCGATCCCGAGGTCGGGGCGGTCGGGCTCACCGAGGCACAGGCACGCGAGCGGCTCGGCGGGGTCGAGGTGGGCGCGACCCCTCTCGGGGCAACGGCCCGCGGGTGGATCCACAAGGCCGGCAACGATGGCCTCATCAAGGTCGTCGCCGACGCCGAGCGTGGCGTGCTCGTCGGCGCCACGACCATGGGTCCGGCCGGGGGCGAGGTGCTCGGGGCCCTCGCCGTCGCGGTCCACGCCGAGGTCCCGATCGCCACCTTGCGCTCGATGATGTACGCCTACCCGACCTTGCCCCGCGGCAGCGAGGACGCGCGCGGAGCACTCGGCTGAGCGATCCGAGGGCGGATGACCGGCCGCGCTCAGGAGTGGCAGTGGCCTCCCGATGCAGGCACGTCGAGCGCCGGGTTGCGGTCGAAGAACCCGAAGGGCTTGAGCAGGAAGGACACCTTGTCCGACGGCATGACCGGCCCGTCCTCGGGCCGGGTGATGTGGTGGATGCCGAAGACATACCACAACACGACGTCGGTGTTCTCGATCGACCGGTTCCCCTTGGTCCAGACGGGCAGGCCCTCGTCCTCGATGCTCTGGTTGACGAACTCGCCGCAGGGCCAGCGTTCCTCGGCCGAGTAGGGGGTGACCCAGAGTGTGTGGCCGATGACCTGGGAGCGCTTGAGGACCGGCGAGTCGGGGTCGAGCATGGCGGGGAAGGTGCCGGTGGGCACGAGCGTGTAGGCGACCGGCGTCCCCATCGCGTTGACGGAGTTCTCGTTGACCACCTTCCACGTCCGTTGGGTCTCCCAGCGGTAGTCCTGCCGACCGTCCGCCTCCGACTTCAGCGGCGTGGATTCCAAGACGAGGCCGATCCCGTACGGGTCTGCGTCGCTGACGCTCGCACCTCTCGACTCGGTCATGTAGACGGTGTTGCCGCCGCCGTCGACGTTCATGTCGAGGCGGGCCACCAAGAAGTGCTGGTGGAACGGTGCGTAGGTCCGCTGGTCCACGAGCGTGCCATGCGGGACAGGCTGGCCCTCGTCGATGTGGGAGACGACCATGATGCCGGTGGCCCGCACCTCGCACTCGATGGTGCCGTCCTGGTAGAAGGACCAGTAGACGAGGTACTCGTAGTTCGCGACGGTGACGTGGCACGAGACCGTGAGCCGCCGGGAGCGTCGCACCTCGGCGCCGGCCACGGAGTCGACGTGCTTCCACAGCACGCGGTCGTCCTCCTCGGGGATGCAGATCGCGTTGGTGATCGTGTAGGGCTCTCCGGCAGTGTCATGCAGCACCGCGTCGAGGTAGCGGATCTCCCCGAGGCAGTCGCAGCCCAGCTCCAGGGAGGTCGTCATGAACCCGAGCCCCCATTCGCCGATGTCGAAGGCCGTGCGGCGTACGTGGTCGATGGAGGGATCCCGGTAGGGCACGACCATCTCGGCGAAGGAGATCCGGTCGGCGACCGGCCGCTCCCGGCCCTGGTCGTTGTAGCTGATGCGGTGCAGCACCATGCCTTCGCGATAGTTGAACCCGACGCGCAGTCTCCAGTTCTGCCACGTCAGCTCATTCCCGTTGAGCGTGAAGGACACGCCCTCGGGCTGGGTGATCTCCAGCGGCGTGATGTCGGTCCGCTGCTGGAGTCCGGGGACCAGGTGGGGGGCGTACTCGCCCATCGAGTCCGGCTTGTCCTTGATCTCGAAGCTGTCCTCGATCTCCAGCAGTTCCATCGCGTTGACGTCGATGAGGCAGTGGAAGCCGTTGACGGGGTTGGCGTAGGGGTTCGAGTCCTCCTGGGTGCGCAGCCACGTGTCGGTCCAGCACACCCGGCGTCCCTTGTACTTCTCGGGGATGAGGAAGTCGCCGAAGGTCCAGGTGTCCATGAACACCTTGTCCATGTCGGTGATCCCGCGTTTGGCCAGGGCTTCGATGACTCGTGGATCCTCGCGCAGCGCCGCATCGCATTCGTGCCACTCATCGAGGGTCATGTTGGGCTGGACGCCCGGCTGGTGATCGAAACTGATGACGGAGTCCTCGGTCAGCGAGACCACGGCGATGTAGACGTCGCCGCTGTCGCGGTCGAAGCAGACCGCCCGTGAGTGCCGGGTGATGGGGTCACCGGCCGAGAAGCCGGCGACGAGGTCCTTGCCGGGTTCGACGAGCTCGATGGCGGCGAAGCGCCACCGATCGGTGACGCCGGCGTCCCGGCGAAGAATCGCGGCGGTCTGCCGGAACTCCTCGGCCCCCAGCGGGTCGAGCGGGTGGGCGCTGCTGGGAGTGCCCTTGTCCGAGGTCGTCGGGGTTGCCTCTTGGGTCGTCATGTCACTCTCCCGTGTCGATGTCTGGTCCGGTGGTTCCCACCGCGATGGAGGTCTCGTCGGTGATGGTGGGCGTGTCCCTGGTGAGGGTCCGTCCCTCGAAGAAGTCCGGTTGCCGAGCACGCATCACCAGCATGGCGACCACGCCGAGCAGCAGGACCCCGAAGCCGAGGAAGAAGACCAGTCCGATGCCGCCGATCGAGGCGCCACTGCCGTTGTCGGGGTTCATGCTCTCCTGGACCGAGATGATGAAGACCACGGCCAAAATGAGGCCGCCGAGGACGGGGAGAACGAGCTTGAAGACGACATTCCTCGCACTGGCGAAGATCTCTCGCCGGAAGTACCACACGCAGGCGAATGCGGTGATCCCGTAGTACCAGCAGATCATGATCCCGAGGGCGGCGATGGTGTCGAGGAGCGTCCGCTCGGACAGTATCGTCGTCACGGTGTAGAAGGTGCCGGTCACCACACCCGCGACGATGGTCGCGAACGACGGGACGAGGAACCGTGGGTGTACCTCCGCGAGCTTGACAGGGAAGGCTCGGTAGGCGCCCATCGCGAGCATGGTGCGGGCGGCCGGAAGGAACGTCGTCTGGAGGCTGGCCGCAGACGAGGCCAGCACCGCGAGGAAGAGCAGCAGACCGAACCACTCGCCCATGATCGGTCCGGCGAGCGCGCCGAACACGTTGTCGGCGGTGTCGGGGTTGCCGAGCCCGAGCCCGGTGTCACCGACACCGGCGTACATCATCATGGCGA
>JAKDLQ010000158.1 GCA_030452775.1 Micrococcales bacterium
AGCTCCTCGATCTCACGGGGGTAGACGTTCTCCCCGCCCCGGATGACCATGTCCTTGATCCGCCCGGTGATGGCGACATATCCGTCCTCGCGCATGACCCCGACATCGCCGGTGTGCATCCAGCCGTCCTCGATGGCCTCTGCGGTCTTGTCGGGCTCCTCCCAATACCCCACCATCACCGAGTAGCCCTTCGTCATGAACTCGCCGGCGCTCCCGCGCGGCACCGTGTCGCCCGTCGCCGGGTCGACGATCTTGATCTCGAGGTGCGGCCCCACCCGCCCTACGGTCTGGGTCTTCTGCTCGAACGTGTCGTCGGTGCGGTTCTGCGTCGACACCGGCGAGGTCTCGGTCATGCCGTAGCAGATGGTCATCTCCTCGATACCCGAGGCGATGAGCTGCTTCATCAACTCCGCCGGGCAGGGCGAGCCGGCCATGATCCCGGTCCGCACACTCGACAGGTCGTAGTCGGCGAAGTCGGGCAGGTTCCACTCGGCGATGAACATCGTCGGCACCCCGTAGAGGCTCGTGCACTTCTCGTCCTGGACCGCCTGGAGGGTCGCGACGGGGTCGAATCCGGCAGCGGGGATCACCATGCACGAGCCGTGGGTCGTGCATCCGAGGTTGCCCATGACCATGCCGAAGCAGTGATAGAAGGGCACTGGGATGCAGACACGGTCCTGCTCCGTGTACGTGCAGAGCTCACCGACGAAGAAGCCGTTGTTGAGGATGTTGCGGTGGCTGAGCGTTGCCCCCTTGGGGAATCCCGTCGTGCCCGAGGTGTACTGGATGTTGATCGGGTCAGCGTTCGTGAGTCCTGCCTGTATGCCGGCGAGCTGGTCGCCGGTGACCTCGTCGGCTCGGGCGAGCAGGTCGTCCCAGTCGGAGGTCCCGATGAGGATGACGCGCTCGAGGGCCGCCGCCTCGTCCCGGACCTCGTCGATCATCGCCCGGTAGTCACTCGACTTGAAGGACTCCGCCGCGATAAGGGTCGAGATGCCGGCCTGCCCGAGGACGTACCCCAGCTCGTGCGAGCGGTAGCTCGGGTTGATGTTGACGAGAATGGCGCCGATCTTCGCGGTCGCGAACTGCACGAGCGTCCACTCCGCACAGTTCGGCGCCCAGATCCCGACCCGGTCGCCCGTGCCGACCCCGACGGCCAGCAGCGCCCGAGCGAGCGCGTCGACGTCGGCCCGGAGAGCGGCATACGTCCAGCGTTTGCCCGCAGCCACGTCGACGAGCGCCTCCCGGTCCGGGAACCGCGCCACTATCGCATCGAAGTTGTCCCCGATCGTCTGCTCGATGAGGGGGGGATCGGTCTCCCCGCGCGTATGAGACAGCGTGCTGTCGATGACCCTGGTGACCTCGGACATGACTGCCCCTCCCTGCGGCGATGGGCGCTCCTGAGCTGCGTCCTGACAGACAGCCAACCGCCCCCGCCGCCGACGCACAAGCGAAACGACCGCGTCTTGGGCAATCTCACAGGTGCCCTACAGCACGACGCCCTGATCGGTGACCGGCCAGGGCGTCTGCTTCTGTCTCAACACAGAGCGCACCCGGAGGGATTCGAACCCCCAACCTTCTGATCCGTAGTCAGATGCTCTATCCGTTGAGCCACGGGTGCCGGTCTCGTCTCATCGGAACGACGAGTTGACGAGGCGCTACTTTAGCGCGAAGGGCCCGTTCCACGAAATCTACGCGCGCCCCATCCCCGCGGGGGTGGTGTTGCTCGAGGGGTGCGTCTGGTGCTCGAGGGGAACGATATATCGCCCGCGTCGGCACAGTTCGTCGTCCTCGGCACGGATCGCCCGTCGTATGCCGCCGAGGCTGGCATCGCTACGCGGGCAACACGACGGCGTCGCAAGCGGTCGCAAGCGTTGCAAGAAGCAGACACGATCCCGTCGCAATCCTTGCGGAAGCCTGCTGTTGTGAGGGGGCTCACCGCCGCTCCGGCACCTCTCGGTCGATACGTCCGCGTCCACGGCGTATCGTAGGACATCCGTCATTCGTTCACCATGTGGACACTTCTGTGCAATGGGTCTCCACGTGAGCGACTACCGGCAGGACGCGGCGCCGTCATGGGGCCGCGCGAAAGGGACAGGGCAAGAAGTTGACCACAGAGACGTCACAACATTCCCAGACGACCCACGCGGGCCTCGCCGCCTGGGTCAACGAGGTCGCGGAGCTCACCCAGCCACGTGATATCCGCTGGATCACCGGTTCCCCGGAGGAGTGGACGGAGATCACCGACCAGCTCGTCGAGGGCGGCACCTTCGTGCGCCTCGACGACGACAAGAGGCCCAACTCCTTCTACTGCGCCTCGAACCCCAGCGATGTCGCCCGGGTCGAAGATCGCACCTACATCTGTTCGGTCGAGGAGAAGGACGCCGGTCCGACCAACAACTGGATGGCTCCGGACGAGATGAAGGCCAAGCTCACCGAGCTCTACCGCGGCTGCATGCAGGGACGCACCATGTACGTCATCCCGTTCGTCATGGGCCACATCGACGCCAAGGTCCCGATGTTCGGCGTCGAGATCACCGACTCCGCCTACGTCGTCGTCTCGATGCGGATCATGGCGCGCTGCGGGGCGGAGATCCTGCACGCCATGGAGCGGACCGACGCCGACTTCGTGCCCGCCCTGCACTCCGTCGGCGCCCCGCTCGCGGAGGGCGAGCAGGACGTCGCCTGGCCGTGTAGCGACACGAAGTACATCGTCCAGTTCCCCGAGGAGCGCACCATCTGGAGCTATGGCTCCGGATACGGGGGCAACGCGCTGCTCGGCAAGAAGTGCTATGCCCTGCGCATCGCGAGCGCCATCGCCCGAGACGAGGGCTGGCTGGCCGAGCACATGCTCATCCTCAAGCTGACCTCGCCCGAGGGGAAGACGCACTACATCGCGGCCGCCTTCCCGTCGGCCTGTGGCAAGACCAACCTCGCCATGATCACCCCCACCGTGCCCGGCTGGAAGGCCGAGATGGTCGGCGACGACATCGCCTGGATGCGCTTCGGCGAGGACGGCCGGCTCTATGCCGTCAACCCCGAGTTCGGTCTCTTCGGCGTCGCCCCGGGCACCGGGGATGCGACCAACCCGCAGGCCATGGCGACGATCGCCCAGGGCAACTCCATCTTCACCAACGTCGCGCTCACCGACGACGGGGACGTCTGGTGGGAGGGGATGACCGACGAGCCGCCGGCGCACCTGACCGACTGGCACGGCAACTCGTGGACCCCGGAGGACGGCACCCTGTCGAGCCACCCCAACAGCCGCTTCTGCACCCCGGCCTCGCAGTGCCCGATGATCGCACCGGAGTTCGAGAGCCCCGACGGTGTCCCGATCTCGGCGATCCTCTTCGGGGGGCGCCGCAAGACGACCATCCCGCTCGTCTACGAGTCCCGCGACTGGACACACGGCACCTTCATCGGTGCGACCCTCTCGTCCGAGACGACGGCCGCTGCGACCGGTGCGAGGGGTGTCGTGCGGCGCGACCCCATGGCGATGCTGCCCTTCATCGGCTACCACGCCGGCGACTACATGAACCACTGGCTCGAGATCGGCAAGAGCGCGGACGCGTCCAAGCTGCCCAAGATCTTCGGCGTCAACTGGTTCCGCCGCGATGAGGACGGCTCGTTCCTGTGGCCCGGCTTCGGCGACAACAGCCGGGTGCTCAAATGGATCGTCGAGCGGATCGAGGGCACCGCGGACGCTGTCGAGACCCCCGTCGGCATGGTGCCGGCGCCGGGATCCCTCGACGTCGACGGGGTCGACCTGACCGACGAACAGCTCACCAAGGCCACCGCGGTCCGGGTCGAGGACTGGCGCGAGGAGCTGCCGCTCATCGAGGAGTGGTTCGCGATGTTCGGTGAGCAGCTCCCGTCCGAGCTGCGCTCCGAGCTGGACAGCCTCGCGGCTCGCCTCGACGCGAGCTGAGGGTCGGGCGCCCCCCAACCCCCACCACGACACACCGAGCAATCGTCAACACCAGCTGGCTATATCCGGCCGGTGTTGACGATTCTTCGGTGTGTTGCCGTAGTGGAGGCCGGCGCAGGTCGGCACGGCACGGGCGCGAGCGAGCTCGGCGGCATACGCCGGGCTGGTGTGTGAAGATGCGCAGATGAGCGAGCCGCCGTCCTCCTCGCGCGACGAGAGCCCGTGGGAGCGCCTCGACCGCAACTTCAACGAGCAGTTGCAGGAGGTGCGGGTCGCGCAGGCCGGTGTGCGGGTGCTCTTCGGGTTCCTGCTCATCCTGCCCTTCCAGGCGCGCTTCGAGAGCCTCTCGCAGTTCCAGCTGAATGTGTACCTCGTCACCCTGCTGTCGTCCGCGATCGCCGTCCTGCTGTTCACCGCGCCCGCCGCGATCCACCGCGTCCTGTTCCGCCGTGGAGTCAAGGACTACATCGTCAGCTACACCTCCAAGCTCACCGGGTTCGGGCTCATCGCGCTCGCCATCTCGGTCGTCGGTGGAGTGACCCTCGTGCTGGACATGCTGCTGTCGCGCGGGGCCGCCATCGCGATCGGCGCTCTCATCGCCGGCCTCGCCATCGTCCTGTGGGTCCTCGTGCCCGAGTGGCACAAGCGGACGACGAACCGGCACGTGGAGCACGACGAACAGGGTGCCTCGGGACCATCCGACCACTAGTCCCAGTCCGTATGCCGCCGACCGGCCGGTTCCGGCCGCCCGCCGTTCAAACGCCCTGCCGCAGACCGATCCCGGCACCCGGGTCGGCCTGTGGCTCGTGCTGGCGGAGGCGGCGGGATTTGAACCCGCGAGAGGTGTTATCCTCAACCCGCTTAGCAGGCGGGCGCACTAGGCCACTATGCGACGCCTCCATGCTCGGTCGCGCAGGCATCCGAGCGTGCACAGGCTATCGGTGCGCGAAGTCCCACGCCAAACCGGGGCTGGCGCCGGCGGGACAGGGTAAGCCGGCCGAGCCGGACCAGCCACTCACAGACTTCGCCCCAGCCCACGGGCAGTGCACAATGGGGAGGTTGACCTTACCGTCCCCTCACCTGGAAGGACCACATGTCGCAGGAGTCCGACCGGCACCCGCCGGCGCCTGAGACGCGGGAGTCGCTGCGACACGAGATGAGTGCGGGCTTCCGTCGAGCGATCGGTCTCACGGCGCTCGGGACGATCCTGCCCGGGGCCGGGCTGACCCAGACCCGGAGCAGGCGGCTCGGGTGGACGCTCCTCGGCCTCTTCCTCGCGCTCCTCGCCCTCGTCGCGTATCCGCTGCTGACCCAGGGGACGGTGGCGACCGCCCTGGACGTGATCAGCCGGCCGGCGCTCGTCCAGGCGATCGGCTTCGGCTTCGCGGTCTGCGGCCTGGTGTGGTGCGCCTCCATCGTGCTGACCGCCATTCGGGCCAGGCCCCCGCAGCTCGACACCCGGCGCGTCCAGTTGCTCACCGCGTTCACCACCGTCATGGTGCTGCTCATCGCTGCACTGTCAAACACGGTGGCCCAGAACACCACCGTCACCAAGGACACCAA
>JAKDLQ010000159.1 GCA_030452775.1 Micrococcales bacterium
GCGACAGGTTCAACCCGCGCCGCTGGCCGACCGTGTACGCGAAGGCGCCCGCGTGTTCCCCTACCACCGTCCCGTCGGAGTCGACGATCTCGCCCGGCGCTTCGCCGAGGGCGCGTGTCAACCAGCCCTTGGTGTCGCCGTCCTGGATGAAGCAGATGTCGTGGCTGTCCGGCTTGCGCGCCACGGAGAAGCCACGCGCGTGCGCCTCCGCGCGGACCTCCTGCTTGAGCGTGTCACCGAGTGGGAAGAACGACCTCGCGAGCTGCTCGGCGTCGAGGACGCCCAACACATAGCTCTGGTCCTTGCCGGTGTCGACGGCGCGGTGCAGCTCGCGGCGCACCGCTCCGTGTCCGTCGGGCGTCTCGATGACCTGGGCGTAGTGGCCGGTCGCCACCGCGTCGAAGCCGAGCGCCAGCGCCTTGTCGAGTAACGCGGCGAACTTGATCTTCTCGTTGCAACGCAGGCAGGGATTGGGGGTGCGGCCGGCTGCATACTCGGCGACGAAGTCCTCGATGACGTCGCGGGCGAAGCGCGCGGCCATGTCCCAGACGTAGAAGGGGATGCCTAGCCGGTCGGCGACGCGACGCGCATCACCGGCGTCCTCGATCGTGCAGCACCCACGGGCGGACTCGCGCAGCGTCGCGGCGCTCTGGCTGAGGGCGATATGGCCGCCGACGACCTCGGGCCCCGCTTCGAGCATCCGGGCCGCGGCGACGGCTGAGTCGACACCGCCGCTCATAGCGGCCACGACCCTCATCCGAGCATCCCCACGAAGCCGCACCAGAGCCGCCGCGCCGAGGCGAGGAGGCGCTTCATCATGCCGTTGCCTCGTGCGCTCGTCTCGCCCGATCGATCGCGGCGGGCAGTGCCTCGATGAAGGCATTGATGTCCGACTGGGTCGATGTGTGGCCCAAGGTCAGCCGCAGCGCCCCCCGGGCATCGCGCTCCGGCACCCCCATGGCGAGCAGGACATGACTCGGCCGGGGCACCCCGGCCTGGCAGGCGGACCCGGTCGAGCACGACACGCCTGCCGCATCGAGGAGATAGAGCAGCGAGTCACCGTCGCATCCCGGGATGAGCAGATGTGCGTTGCCCGGGAGCCGCCGGCTGTAGTCGCCTCGTTGCCAATGGCCACCTGGCCGGATCGTGGGTTCGAGGGAGATGGCTCGCTCGATGAGGTCGTCGCGCAGGCGGACGAGGCGGCTCGCCTCGCTGTCGCGCTGTGCGACGGCGGTGTCGACCGCCGCGGCGAACCCGACGATGGCCGGGGCGTCCAGGGTCCCAGAGCGTAACTGCCGCTCCTGCCCGCCGCCGTGCGTCAGCGGGACGAGCGAGGCGTCCCGTCCGGCCACCAGGGCGCCCACTCCCACCGGGCCGCCGAGCTTGTGAGCGCTGATCGACATGAGGTCGGCGCCGCTGGCGGCGAAGTCGGCCGGGATATGGCCGACCGCCTGCACCGCATCGGTGTGGAAGGGCACCCCGAACTCGTGCGCGATCGCCGCCATGGCCGTGATGTCCTGCACGGTGCCGACCTCGTTGTTCGCGGTCATCACGGACACGAGGGCCACCGACGCCGGGTCTGCCTCGACGGCGGCGCGGAGCGTCTCCGGTGCGACGAAGCCGTCCATGCCGCACTCGAGCAAGGTGACCTTGGCGCCCTCGTGCGCGACGAGGAAGTCGACGCAGTCGAGGACCGCGTGGTGCTCGGTCGATGCGACGATCAGGCGTGTCCTTCCCGGGTCGGCGTCGCGGCGTGCCCAGTAGGTGCCCTTGAGCGCGAGATTGTCCGACTCCGTGCCGCCCGAGGTGAAGATGACCTCGGACGGCCGCGCCCCGATCGCTGCGGCGATCCGCTCGCGCGACTCCTCGACCGTGCGGCGCGCGGCGCGGCCGACCCGATGCAGCGACGACGGGTTGCCCACGACCGCCAGCGCTTCGGTCATGGCGGTCAGGGCCGACGGATAGAGTGGAGTGGTCGCCGCGTGGTCGAGATAGGCAGTCACTCACGCAGTCTAGGCGTTTCCCGGTGCCCCGTGCCGCCGGCGCGAACGGTCTCCTATCATCGGCCCCATGAGCGTCGCCGAGCAGGCCGTGCGCGCGCCCGCGGTCCACCGGGCCGTGGCCGGGCTGGCCAGCCCGGTTATCGGCTACTTCGTGGCGCGGCTCATCCTGCATTGGACGACCCTCCCGGCCCCCGTCACGTATGCCGTGTGCCTGGCGACCTCTCTCGCCTTGGCGTGGCGCGCGTGGTCGGCTCGGGTGGTCCTCGGCGAGGATGACCTCACCATCGTCAACACGCTCGCCTCCACGTCGATCGCGCGGGCACAGGTGCGCCGCATCACCGATGCCGGTCGGATCGAGCCGCGCTCCGACAACGGGCGGCCTGCATCACGCCTGCTGGTGGAGGCTCTTCGGCCTCCGTGGTGGACGCTGCGGACCGGTCGACACCAGTACTCACTCAACCGGGAACAGATCCGCAGCTGGTTGCGGGTCCCTCCCGCCCGGCGCTCCGTGGGCAGGGATAAGGCTCCCGGTGACGGACCGGACCTCAGCCCTTGGCAGTCGTGACGGCCTCGGTGGCCTGCGGAAGGACGGTGAACAGGTCCCCGACGACCCCGAAGTCGACCAGCTCGAAAATCGGCGCCTCGTTGTCCTTGTTGACCGCGACGATCGTCTTGGAGGTCTGCATGCCGGCCCGGTGCTGGATGGCGCCGGAGATGCCGGCAGCCACGTAGAGCTGAGGGCTGACCTGTTTGCCGGTCTGGCCGACCTGCGAGGCGTGGGGGTACCAGCCGGCGTCAACCGCGGCACGCGACGCACCGACGGCCGCCCCGAGCGCGTCGGCGAAGGCTTCGATCGGAGCGAAGTCTCCTGCCGTGCCACGGCCACCGGACACGACGATGGCTGCCTCGGTCAGCTCCGGGCGGCCACTGGCGACCTTCGGTTTGGACTCGGTGATCCTGGCGCCCTTGGCCGCATCGGACGGTGAGTAGTCAACGACCTCGTCGGCGACTGCCCCCGCGGCCTCCTCTGGTGTCGCCGAGTTGGGCTTGACGGCCACGATGGGGGTGCCCTTGGTGACGGTGGCCACGACGGTGTAGGAACCGGCGAAGACCGACTGCGTCGTCGTCATGACCCCGCCGCCCTCGCCCGCCTGCACATCGACGGCGTCGGTGATCAGGCCCGAGCCTGTCTTGATCGCGAGGCGTGCGGCGACCTCCTTGCCCTCCGTCGAGGCGGGGATCAGCACCGCTGCGGGCGCCGTATCGGCGACGAGCTGCGCGAGGACCTCTGCCTGCGGGACGACGAGGTGATCGAGCACCTCGGGCGATTCGACGCGGTAGGCCTTCTCCGCGCCGAACTTCGCCAGTGACTCCCTCGCGGTGTCGAAACCATCACCGATGTAGACCGCGGACGGCTCGCCCAGACGGCGAGCGATCGTGAGCAACTCGGACGTGGTCTTACGGACCGAGCCGTCGATGTGGTCGACGAGCACGAGAACTTCGGCCATGGTGCGTATCTCCTTGATCGGCTGCTGAGGTCAGATGAACTTGCGCGAGGCGAGGAAGGAGGCCAGTTTGGTGCCGCCGTCTCCCTCGTCGACGACGATCTCGCCGGCCGTGCGCGGCGGCCGGGCGGCGAATGACTCGACCTTGGACCACGCCGCATCGAGCCCGACCTGCGCAGGGTCGACGCCGAGGTCGGCGAGCGCCCACTGCTCGACGGGCTTCTTCTTCGCGGCCATGATCCCCTTGAAGGAGGGATAGCGCGGCTCGTTGATCTGATCGGTGACGCTGACCAGCGCGGGCAGGCTTGCCTCGATCGTCTGGGTGGACACGTCGCCGTCGCGACGGATCCTCGCGGTGCCGCCGTCGACGCTCAGCTCGGAAGCGTAGGTGATCGCCGGCAGGCCGAGCCGCTCGGCGAGCATCGCCGGGACGACACCCATGGCCCCGTCGGTGCTCGCCATGCCGGTGATGACAAGGTCGGGCGCGGTCTCGGCAGACAGCTTCTTGATCGTCTCGGCGAGCACGAGCGAGGTGGCGATGGCGTCGGAGCCGTGGATGGCCTCGTCATTGACGTGCACCCCCTTGTGGGCGCCCATCTGAAGAGACTTCTTGATCGCGTCGGCAGCGGCGTCCGGCCCGACGGTGACGATCGTCACCTCGCCCTCGCCGGCCTCGACGAGTGTCAAGGCGGCCTCGACCGCATACTCGTCGAGCTCGGACAACAGTCCGTCGACGTTCTCGCGATCGACCGTGTTGTCAGATGCGTTGAACGTGCGCTCGCCCTGGGCGTCCGGCACGTGCTTGACACAGACGACGATGTTCATGGGTGAACGTCCTCATTCCGTAGCTGTTGGTGAGCTGGTCGTGGATCCAGCCGGAGGTCCCCGGCACTGCCCCCATCTTGGCACCGAGACTGCGTCGCCTCAGCACCGTCGCGGCGTGACGCTCACCACCCGGTCGGCCGAGCTCCGGGAACTGTGTACCGACCGTTCGCCCGAGTCAGCCTTCGGCCGATTCCGGGCCGTCGACGCCATCGATAGGGGCCGTGCCGATGACATGGAAGGCCGGATCCTCGTAGGGGTGGGCTGCGCGCAGGGCCGCGACGACACCGGCGCGCAGGTGGCGCGGGAGGACGAGCTCGACGCGGTTCTCCGTGACGTGCTCAAGCTCACCGGCAGCGCCGATCGTGGGGCTGGCCCCTGCGAGCGGCCGGAACTGGCCGGTCCCGGTGGTGACGAAGGCGCAGTCGCGGTAGTCACCGATCTCGCCGGCACCGGCGGCGAAGACGGCCTCGAGGACTCGATCCGTGTCCTTGACCGGAACATAGAAGACGAGCACGTCCAGTCCGCGAGCGGATGTGCTCGCGGCTGGCTCGGGACCCACCGAGTGCCTCGAGTCGGCCGGGGAATGGCTCACCGGCCCTCGAACCGCGCCTTGCCCGGGCCGCTCTCGACGAACGAGCTCATGCCGATCTCCCGGTCCTTGGTCCCGAAGAGGCTGGCGAAGAGCACCCGCTCGATCTCGAGGCCGGTCTCGAGATCGACCTCGAGGCCGCGGTCGATGGCCTCCTTGGCGGCACGGATCGCGTAGGTCGGACCCCCCACGAACGTCGCTGCCCACTCCTGTGCGGTGGCGTAGACGTCGGCGGCAGGCACGACCCGATCAGCCAGGCCGATCGCGGCCGCCTCGTCGGCCCCGACGAAGCGGCCGCTGAAGATCAGGTCCTTGGCCCTGGCGGCTCCGATCAGCCGCGAGAGGCGTTGCGTGCCACCCGCCCCGGGGATGATGCCGAGCAGGATCTCGGGCTGGCCGAGCTTGGCATCGTCGGCGACGACCCGGAAGTCGCACGCGAGCGCGACCTCGCAGCCGGCCCCGAGCGCGTAGCCGGTGATCGCGGCGATGACCGGCTTGGGGATGCGAGCGAGCTCGCCGATGGCCCGGGTCAGCGGACCGGAGTGCTCGACCATGTCGGTGTAGGA
>JAKDLQ010000160.1 GCA_030452775.1 Micrococcales bacterium
ACGTCCTGCTCATCGACGTCACGCCGCTCTCGCTCGGCATCGAGACCAAGGGTGGCCTGATGACCAAGCTCATCGACCGCAACACCGCCATCCCGACGAAGCGCTCCGAGATCTTCTCGACGGCCGATGACAACCAGCCGTCTGTCCTCATCCAGGTGTTCCAGGGTGAGCGCGAGATCGCCCAGCACAACAAGTCGCTCGGCACGTTCGAGCTGACCGGCATCGCGCCGGCGCCGCGGGGCATCCCGAAGATCGAGGTCACCTTCGACATCGACGCCAACGGGATCGTCAACGTCTCCGCCAAGGACCAGGGCACCGGCAAGGAGCAGAAGATGACGATCACCGGCGGGTCGGCCCTGTCCAAGGACGAGATCGACCGCATGGTCAAGGACGCCGAGGCGCACGCCGACGAGGACAGGAAGCGTCGCGAGGAGGCCGAGGCGAGGAACCAGGCCGAGCAGCTCGTCTACTCGACCGAGTCCTTCCTCAAGGAGTCCGGCGACAAGGTTCCGGCGGACGTCAAGACCCCGGTCGAGGACTCGCTCGGCGACCTCAAGGCCGCCATCGCGGAGGGCTCCGAGGCCACCGCGGAGGACATCCGTGCCAAGGTCGAGGACCTCGGCACGAAGTCGCAGGCCATGGGCCAGGCGTTGTATGCCGCTGAGCAGGCTTCCGCTGCCAGTGCGGGCGACGCCGGGGCACAGTCGGACTCGGCTGGTGCGGGGTCCGAGCAGGCGCAGTCCGATGACGAGGTGGTCGACGCCGAGGTCGTCGACGACGAGTCGGAGGATGCCAAGTGACCGAACCCACGGAACGGCCCCAGGGCGAGAGGCCTGAGGTGGCCCAGCCTGACGTGGTCGAGCCTGAGGTGGTCGAGCCTGAGGTGGCCCAGCCTGAGGTCATCGATGGTGAGCTGATGTGGGAGCCCGGCAGCGGTGACGCTGCCGGGCCCCCGCCCCGGCCAGAGGCTACGTCCGGCTCGCCGAAGACGGGCCACCACGAGTACCCCGAGGGTGGTCCTGGCGCCTCCCCGGAGCCGGGGGGCGACGACGAGTACGACCACGAACCCAACCCCGGTGAGACGGTGGACCTGGCAGAGGAGGACACGATGGCGGCATCACTGCTCGCCGACCTCCAGCGACTGCAGGCGGAGTACGTCAACTACAAGAAGCGTGTCGACCGGGACCGCGAGGTGATCCGGACCAACGCCGTCAGCGGGGTCGTCGAGGCGCTGCTGCCGGTGCTCGACGACATCTACCTGGCGCGCCAGGCCGGCGATCTCCAGTCGGGGCCATTCGCGGCGATCGTCGAGAAGTTCGAGGGCATCCTTGGCAAGCTCGGCATCGAGCGGGTCGGCGAGCCGGGTGACGCGTTCGACCCCAACGTGCACGAGGCGCTCATGCACGTCGAGGCGGAGCTCCCCGAGGGTACGACCGGACAGACCGTCGTGCAGGTCTTCCAGCCGGGTTATCGCAACGGCGACCGGCTCGTTCGCGCGGCCCGGGTCTCGGTGGCCGACCCGCCCTGAGCGCCACGCCGCTGGGCCCATGGGACCCGGCCCAGCGGCATACATGAGAGATTGACAACGAGGGACAACGAGGAGGTGCGCCGAGATGGCTAGCCAGGACTGGTTCGAGAAGGACTTCTACGCGATCCTCGGTGTGCCCCAGGACGCCGATGCAGCCACGATCAAGAAGACGTACCGCAAGCGCGCCCGGACCATGCACCCCGACCAGAACCAGGGCGACCCCAAGGCAGAGGAGCGCTTCAAGGAGATCGGCGAGGCGTATGCCATCCTCTCCGACCCCGAGCAGCGCAAGGAGTACGACGCGATCCGCGCCATGGCGCACGGTGGCGCACGCTTCACCGCGGGCGGGCCTGGCGGTGCGGGTGGTTCGGGGAGTTTCGAGGACATCTTCTCCGCGTTCGGCGGAGCCGCCGGTCCGGGCGGTGGACGGGTGCGCTTCGACACCGGCGGTGCGGGACAGCCGAGCATCGAGGACCTTCTCGGGGGGATGTTCGCGGGTGGCGCTGGAGGGTTCGGCGGCTATGGCGCGACACCAGGCCCGCGGCCGGGCACGGATGTGACGGCCGCGACCAGCATCGGCTTCCGGGACGCTGTGGAGGGCTCCACGGTGACGCTGAGCTCGCCCGAGCTCGGTCGCATCACCGCGCGGATCCCCCCGGGAGTCAAGGACGGCCAGCGGATCAAGCTGCGCGGCAAGGGTCGTCAGGGTGATCCGGGCGCTCCGGCCGGAGACCTCATCCTCACGGTGTCGGTCGACAAGCACCCGGTCTTCGGGCGCGAGGGTGACAACCTCACGGTCGACCTGCCGGTGACGTTCGCCGAGGCAGCGCTCGGGGCCACGGTGTCGGTGCCGACCCTCGAGGGCAAGCCGGTGAAGGTCAAGGTCCCCGCCGGCACCCCGAGCGGTCGGGTGCTGCGCCTCAAGGGTCGCGGGGTCAAGCGCGGCGACAAGACCGGCGACCTGCTGGCCAAGGTGCAGGTCCTCGTGCCGCAACGACTGACCGACGAGGCGCGCGAGGCGATCAAGGCCATGGCCGCCGCCGAGGACAGCACCGACCCGCGAGCCGACCTGTTCGCGCGAGCACAGAGGTAGAGGAGGTGAACGGGATGACAGCGCACAGCGCACGTGGTGGTCTCGACGACGACACGCCGCTCTTCGTCATCTCTGTCGCTGCCGAGCTCGCCGGGATGCACGCGCAGACGTTGCGCCAGTACGACCGGATCGGCCTGGTGTCGCCGTCTCGTACCCGAGGCGGCGGTCGCCGTTACAGCAGTCGCGATGTCGACCTCCTGCGCGAGGTGCAGCGCCTGTCTCAGGAGGGTGTCTCCCTCGCCGGGATCCAACGCATCCTCGACCTCGAGGATCGGATCGACGTGCTGCGCTCCCGGATCGCCGAGCTCACCGGTGAGCTCGACGCCGCCCGGACGGCGCTCGCCCAACGCACCCGCGTGTTCGCGGTCGGCGCCCGGGGCGAGGCGATCGCGGTCCGACCCGGGCAGCGGCCGCCGCGGGCGCCGGAGTCACAGGCTCTCGTCGTGTGGCGCCCGGCACGCTCCGAACGCCGGGCCGCACGGTGACATCGCGGTGACGGACGGACCGCTCGTCCTCGGGCCCCTGCTGCGCTATGTGGGGGAGACCGAGGCCACCGTCTGGGTCGAGACGGCAGCGCATTCTCTCGTCACGGTCGCTTGTGGTGACCGGCGCTGGCACGCGCCGACCTTCACGGTGAAGGGGCACCATTACGCCCTCGTCATCATCGAGGGGCTCGAGTCAGGCACTGTCCACGAGTACCGGGTGTTCATCGACGAGGTGGCGATCTGGCCGCCGAAGGACAGTGCCTACCCGCCTCCCGTGGTCCGCACCCTCGACGCCGGACGGGGCGCGAGGCTGCTGTTCGGCTCGTGCCGTACGACGGCGCCGCATGATGCCGACGGGAACGCCGCGCACGGAGTCGACGCCCTGCGCACCTTGGCGCTCGCGCTGGCCCGCTCGCCCGGTGACCTGCCGGACCTGGTGGCCTTCCTCGGCGACCAGGTCTATGCCGACGAGACCACGCCCGCGATGCGCGCGTTCATTGCCGAGCGGCGCAGCCTCGACGAACCGCCCGGCGAGGAGATCAAGGACTACGAGGAGTACGCCCACCTGTACCGGCTCGCGTGGAGCGACCCGGCCAACCGCTGGCTGCTCTCCACGCTGCCGAGCTGCATGATCTTCGACGACCATGACATCCGGGACGACTGGAACACCTCGTACTCGTGGCATCAGCGGATGGGACGGACCAGCTGGTGGCATGAGCGGCTCATGGGCGCGCTCTCCTCCTATTGGGTCTACCAGCACATCGGCAACCTCTCGCCCGCCGAGCTTGCCGACGACCAGATCTACCGTCGAGTCCTCGAGCACGCGCGGCAGACTGAACACGCGCAGCAGACTGAACACGCGCGGCAGACCGAGGGCGCGCGACAGGCCGAACACGGGCGGCAGACCGAGGGTGCGCGGCAGACCGAGGGGGAAGAGGGGGCCGACGCCGGCGATGTCACGGCGGCTGGAGCCGAAGCCGTGGGCTCACCCTTCGAACTCGACCTCACCGATGCCGTGTTCGACCTCGCGAGGCGAGCCGACCGCGATCCGGACGCCTACCGGTGGAGCTACCGGCGAGACCTCGGTGGCAGCCGGCTCGTCGTGGTCGACTCACGCGCAGCCCGCGTCCTCGCGCCCGGTCACCGCTCGATGCTCACCCGGGCCGAGACGGCCTGGCTCGATGACCAGCTCACCGGAGATGTCGAGCACCTCCTTATCGGCACGTCCCTGCCCTTCCTGTTGCCGCCCGGCCTGCACGACTTCGAAGCCATCGATGAGGCGCTGGCCAACGGCGATCATTCCCGACCGGTCTCCGGCGCCGCGGAGAAGCTGCGCCAGGTCATCGACCTCGAGCACTGGGCGGCCTTCAACGACGGGTTCGTCGAGGTCTTCGAGCTCGTCATGCAGGTCGCCCGCGGTCGGCGCGGGAAGGCGCCGGCGACGGTCGTGTTCCTCTCCGGCGACGTGCACAACTCCTACGTCGCCGAGGTCACCGATGCCAGGCGCCACGGCGCCACGTCGCGAATCGTGCAGGCGGTCTGCTCACCGATCCGCAACCCGATGCCACGCGGTCTCCGGGTGATGATGTCGCTCTTCGCGCGCGGCCTGGTCCGCCCGATGCGGGCCATCACCCAGCGCTCGAAGAACGTCCCCAGCCCGCCCTATCCCTGGCAGGTGACGCACGGGCCGTGGTTCGACAACTGCCTGGCCGAGCTCACCGTCGAGGGCGCCAGCCTGTCGATGGTGTGGCGCGGGGGTGAGGTGCGGGGCGAGGACGCGTACCACCCTGTCCTCACGACGATCGGCCGAGTTCGCCTGGGCCCCCTCGACGGGTCCGCCGACGCACCCGTCACCTGAGAACGTGTGTGGAAGAACGCGGCGATCTCCGCACCTTGTGGTCGTGCAACCTGCGAATGCGCAGCATCGCCCCCGTGCGCCGGGCCGCGGTATAGCCAGTAGGACGCATTCCAAACACGTTCTGAAGGGTGTCCATCCGGCCCGGGCTGGACGTAGGTTTGGTTCATGCGGACCTTGCGGCGTTGGTGGCCCGCCCTCTTCGGTGGGTTTGCCGCGATCTTCGTGCTGGTCACGGATCTCCTTGCCGGACAGGTGGGGACCGGAGTGCTGCTGGCAGTGCTCATGCTGGCGCTCGGCGGGGTCCTCTCCCCGGGCCTCTTCCCCCGCAGCGCCGACCTCGAGCAGGCTCGGGCAGCAGCCCGAGCCGGCCGCGCCCCGTTGGTCTTCTGGAAACCCGGTTGCACCTACTGCATCCGGATGCGGCTCTGGCTGCTCGGTCGGACCGGGCGCCGGGTGTCATGGGTGGACAGCTCAGCAGACTCCGCCGCTGAGCTTCTTGT
>JAKDLQ010000161.1 GCA_030452775.1 Micrococcales bacterium
AGGCAAGCCGAGACCCGGGCCGTAGGCCAAGCCGGGCCCGCACATCGGCCGGGATCGTGATCTGTCCCTTGCTGGTGACCGTTGCAGACGTCACGTCGCACTCCTTACTGCACGTAAGGAAAGTGTACCGCACAGCCGACGTCGTGCCTCGTACGCGGATCCCAGGCCGTGCAGATGATGCGGGACCCAGCGCCCTGAGTCCCAGCCCGTACCCCAGCCACAGACCGCGTGGCTGTGCCCACGGCGCCCGCTGGGCGGCATACGGCCTCGGTTTCGAGATGCGGACCCGGACGCTGGCGAGGGTGTGGTCCGCTTACCCTTGGGGGGTGACGACGAGCAACGATCCCGCGCCCATCGAGACGAGTGAGGCAGCCATGGCGGCCCTCATCGCGGCCGGGACCGAGCTCGAGGCCGCCCAGCAGCCAGAGTGGCCCGACACGGCCGCCCTGACCGGAGTGATCGAGACGTTGAGCACGTATCCACCGCTCGTCTTCGCCGGTGAGTGCGACATCCTGACCGAGCGGCTCGGCGCGGCCGCCGTCGGTGAGGCATTCGTGCTGCAGGGGGGCGATTGTGCCGAGACCTTCGCTGCGGCCACCGCGGACAACATCCGCGACCGCGTCAAGACGATCCTGCAGATGGCGGCCGTGCTCACCTACGGCGCCTCGGTGCCGGTCATCAAGGTCGGCCGGATGGCGGGACAGTACGCCAAGCCGCGCTCGTCATCGGTCGAGACGCGCGAGGGCCTCACGCTGCCGGCGTTCCGCGGCGACATGGTCAACGACTTCGCCTTCCACGAGGTCGCTCGCACCCCTAACCCACAGCGTCTCGTGCGCGCCTACCACGCGAGCTCGGCCACGCTCAACCTCGTGCGTGCCTTCACCACGGGCGGGTTCGCGGACCTGCGCTACGTCCACGAGTGGAACCGGGGGTTCGTCACCAACTCGGCGAATGCCCGCTACGAGAAGATCGCCAAGGACATCGACAAGGCGATGCGCTTCATGGCGGCGTGCGGCGCCGACTTCGAGGCGATGCGCGCGGTCGAGTTCTTCGCTGCCCACGAGGCGCTGCTGCTCGACTACGAGCGGCCGCTTACCCGGGTGGACTCGCGGACGGGCAAGTTGTACGACACCTCCGGCCACTTCCTCTGGATCGGTGAGCGGACCCGGGGGATCGATGGTGCCCACATCGACTTCATCTCGCGTATCAGCAACCCCGTGGGGATGAAGGTGGGCCCCAAGGCCGACGTCGACGAGGTGCTGCGGATCATCGACAAGGTCGACCCGGAGCGCGCTCCGGGGCGGCTGACCTTCATCACGAGGATGGGGGCGGGCAAGATCCGGGACGCGCTTCCGGCGATCATCGACAAGGTCACCGCCTCCGGCGCCGTTGTCACCTGGGTCTGCGATCCCATGCACGGCAACACGTTCGCGTCGCGCACCGGTGTCAAGACGCGCGACTTCGAGGACATCGTCGAGGAGGTTCGCGGCTTCTTCGAGGTGCACCGCTCGCTCGGCACCGTCCCGGGGGGTATCCACGTCGAGCTGACCGGCAACGACGTGACCGAGTGCCTCGGCGGCGCGAAGAAGATCATCGACTCTGACCTCGACAAGCGGTACGAGTCCGTGTGCGACCCCCGTCTGAACCACCAGCAGTCGCTCGAGCTGGCGTTCATCGTTGCCGAGATGCTCGGACAGGCCTGACGATGCCCGGTCCGTCCGGCGTCGGGGCCATCCGGGCGGACCTGCTCAGTGACACCGTGACCCGGCCCGGGGTGGCTATGCGCGAGGCGATGGCGTTCGCCGAGGTCGGAGACGACGTCTTCGGCGAGGACCCGACGGTGCGCTCCCTCGAGGAGCGGGTCGCCGACCTGCTCGGGCACGAGGCGGGGCTGTTCACCCCGTCCGGGTCGATGGCCAACCAGCTCGGGGTGCGGTTGCACGTCCGGCCGGGAGAGGAGCTCATCGGTGACTCGCTGGCGCACGTCGTGCGGGCCGAGCTCGGCGCGGCCGCAGTCCTCTCCGGCATATCGTCACGGACCTGGATCTCCGAGCGGGGACGCTTCCGGGCGGACGACGCGGCCGCGCTGATGGTCACAGGGGCGGGCCCGTACCAGGTGGGCACCGCGTTGGTGCTCGTCGAGAACACCCACAACTTCGGCGGCGGCACGGTCCAGTCTCTGGGCGAGATCCGCCAGGTCCGAGCGGTCACCCGCGAGCGTGGGGTCGCCATGCATCTCGACGGGGCGCGTCTGTGGAACGCCCATGTCGCGAGCGGGGTCCCGCTGCGCGACTACGGACGCGAGTTCGACACGGTGTCGGTGTGCCTGAGCAAGGGGCTCGGCGCTCCGGTCGGCAGCGTCCTCGTCGGATCTGCGGCTCACATGGCCGAGGCGCGGATCTGGCGCAAGCGCTTCGGCGGCGGCATGCGTCAGGCCGGCATGCTTGCGGCCGCGGGCCTGTGGGCCCTCGAGCACCACATCGACCGGCTCGCCGTCGATCACGCGCGCGCCCGCCGCGCGGCTAAGGCCCTCGCCGAGGTCGCGGCCGGGACGGTCGACCTCGATGCCGTCGAGACCAACATCGTCATGGTCGACGTCGTCGCCGCGGGGTGGCTGCCAGCGGGCTATGTGGCCGCGGCGCTCGATCGCGGGGTGCGCACGTATGCCGCCGGGCCGGGTCGCGTGCGCCTCGTCTGGCACCTCGACGTGGACGACGAGGCCACCGACCACGCCATCGACGTACTCGCTGAGCTGCTGCGCACCCCTCGCTGACCCTTCATTCGCAGTCCGGGTTCACGTCTTCCCCCGGAAGCGTGTTCGGGTGCATCATCAGAGATGCGGCTTATCTGCCGTATCCGCTGATTGAAGGAGGGCAGCGATGAGCATTTTCCGGATCAAGAGCGTCGAGCAGTCGATGGCGGACACCGAGGAGCCGGAGCACCGACTGAAGAAGGAGCTCAGCGCCTGGGACCTGACGGTCTTCGGCATCGGCGTCATCATCGGCACGGGCATCTTCGTCCTCACCGGGCAGCAGGCACATGTCAACGCCGGCCCGGCAATTGCGCTGTCCTTCGTGCTCGCGGGGATCGCCTGCGGGCTTGCGGCGCTGTGTTACGCGGAGTTCGCCTCCACCGTTCCGGTCGCAGGCAGTGCATACACGTTCTCCTACGCCACGCTGGGCGAGATCGTCGCGTGGATCATCGGCTGGGACCTCGTGCTGGAACTCGCCCTCGGTGCCGCCGTCGTCGCCCGCGGCTGGTCGGGCTACCTGCACACCCTGTTCAACCTGCCCGACTGGCTCGCCGGGGATGCCGCCCGGCCCGACATCGCGGCCATGTTCATCGTCTTGGCCCTGTCCGCGATCGCCTTCCTCGGCACGAAGCTGTCCGGCCGGTTCACCGGGGTGCTCGTCGTCGTCAAGGTCGCGGTGGTCCTGTTCGTCATCGTCGCGGGGCTGTTCTTCATCAAGGGCAGCAACTATCAGCCGTTCGTGCCGCCGAGCGTGCCGAGCCCCGCCGGGTCCGCCGGTGTCGACGAGCCGCTGGTCCAGGTGTTGTTCGGGATGGCGCCGACCCATTTCGGTGTGTTCGGCATCATCGCCGCGGCTTCCGTCGTGTTCTTCGCCTACATCGGTTTCGACATCGTCGCGACGGCCGCCGAGGAGACGCGGAATCCGAAGCGCGACATCCCGCGTGGCATCCTCGGCTCCCTGGTCATCTGCACGGTGCTCTACATGGCGGTCTCCGTCGTCATCACCGGGATGTTGAAGTACAGCGACGCTCGGATGAACACCAGCGCGCCGCTGGCAGAGGCATTCAAGGCGAACGGCGCGAACTGGGCGAGCTCGCTGATCTCCCTCGGCGCGGTGGCTGGGTTGACGACGGTGGTCCTCGTCCTCATGCTCGGTCAGAACCGGGTGCTGTTCGCCATGTCCAGGGACGGCCTACTGCCCGCGAAGCTGGCGGCTGTCCACCCGAAGTTCGGCACGCCGTATGTCGTCACGGTCGGTACAGGAGTCTTCGTCGCGATCCTCGCAGGCATCGTCCCGCTGGCCGAGCTGTCCAAGCTGGTCAGCATCGGAACCCTCTTTGCCTTCGTCCTGGTCTCGGCCGGGGTCATCATCCTGCGACGCACCCGTCCGGACCTGCCCCGCTCCTTCCGCGTGCCGGCGGTGCCGTGGGTGCCCATCGCGTCGATCCTGGCCTGCTTGTGGCTCATGCTCAACCTCTCCGTAGCAACCTGGCTGCGGTTCATCGTGTGGCTCGCCATCGGCTTCGTCATCTACTTCACCTACGGCGCATCGCACAGTCGCCTCAAGACCGGGATCGGCAATCTCGAGACGCCACCTGAAGAACACGAGGCGCCGCTGCCGCAACCACCGCAGTGACGTCTGGACCCCACCGATTCGATGTATCTTGGCGCCGCATATGACGCGGAGATACATCGAATCCGACGGAAGGGGGGTCTGACGGGCGGGGAGGCCACGGTGGCCAGGCGGCTGCGCCCCACGGATCGCGCGAGGTTCACACGACCGTGAGAACGATGGTGGATCCTTCGGGTGCTGGCGTATCCGGTGCCACACTCTGGTCCCGGACGAGCTCGAAGAAGGTGCCGAGGGGACGACGGACCTTGACGGTGAAGCCGAGCTTCTCCAGCGTCTTCTGGGCCTCGGCAACCGGTTTGCCGAGGACTCGTGGCACGGTGACCAGGACCGGGCCCTTGGAGACGGTGATCGCGCCCTCGTCGCCGCGGCACAGGGTGCCCTCTGCCGGCTGCTGTGAGATGACCCGGTCGGCCGGGACCGTATCGCTGTTGGCGTCGGGGAGCCGCTTGACGGTCAGCTCGGCATCGGTGATCTGCGCGGTGGCCTCATCGAGGGTCTCACCCGTGACATCGGGGACCGGCATCGGTTCGCGGCCCTTGGAGACGACGAGGTCGATCGGCGTGCTCCGGCGAACGGACGTGCCCTCAGTCGGCTCCTGCTTGATGACCACCCCCTTGTCGACGGTCTCACTCCAGACCTCAGCCTGGTGACCGACCTTGAGGGTGAGTGGGGTCAATTGGTCCGCGACGGACTTCGCCGCCTCTCCGACGAGATCGGGAACGGCGTAGCGCTCGGGGCCCTTGGACACGAGGAGATTGACGACCGAGCGTTTGGAGACCCGGGCGCCGGCGCTCGGATCACCCGAGATGACCTGCCCCTTGGCGACGGTCTCCGAGAAGGCCTTGCTCGACTGGGACGTCAGCGCTGCCTGACGCAGCGCAGCTTCCGCATCGGCCAGCGGCCGGACCGCCACCGGGGGCACCACGGTCATGCTCCCGGGACCTACGCTGAGCCACCACCCCGCCGCTGCCGACCCGACCACGAGGATGAGCAGCAGCAGCCGCAGCGGCCAGCGCAGACGCCGACGGGGCACGGCCGGACCGAGCGGGATCGCCGTCG
>JAKDLQ010000162.1 GCA_030452775.1 Micrococcales bacterium
GGGTAGGTCAACGCAGCGGGTAGGTCAACGCAGCGGGTAGGTCAACGCAGCGGGTAGGTCAACGCAGCGGGTTGAAGGGGCGCAGTTGTTCGGGGGCTCGGCCTGTCACCATCTGCTCGGCGAGCAGACGGCCGGTGACCGGACCGAGCGTGATGCCCCACATGCCGTGGCCGCCTGCGACGAAGACACGCTGCGAGCGCGTCGCCCCGATGAGCGGCAGACCGTCGGCCGTGCACGGGCGCGAACCGACCCACTCGTCCTGCCGGTGATCGAGATCGGCACCCTTGAGCAGCGAGCGGGCCGACTCGACGATGGCCCGGATCCGGCGCTGGTCGAGCGGCGCCTCGGGCTGGCGGAACTCCATCATGCCGGCGACGCGCAGCCGGTCCTCGACGGGCGTGCAGGCCACCCGTGCCTCGGGGAAGTAGACCGGGCCGTGGGGCAGGTCCTCGACCGCGACGGAGAACGAGTAGCCGCGACCGGCCTGCACGACCCGCTTGACGCCGAACTGACGGGCCAGTGCGCCGAGCCAGGCGCCGGTGGCGATGACGACCTGGTCGAACTCCTCGGTCCCGCCGGTCTCCGTCTCGACGACAACGCCCGTGCCGGTGTCGCGAAGTCCGGTCACCGCGCTGCCGGTCCCGGTGAGCAGCTTGCCGCCGCGACCGACGACAGAGTCGGAGAGCGCCTCCACGTAGACACCCGGATTGATGTAGCGCTGACCGTGCAGGACGAGCGCCGCACCGATGCTCTGGGACAGGACCGGCTCGATGGCCCGGGCCTCGTCGCCGGTGAGCACGTCGAACGTGATGTCGCCCCCCGAGGCGCGGATGTGCTCGAACTCCTCCAGCAGGGTGACGCGCTCTTCCTCGGTGCGGTAGGCCGCGGTGAACGACTTCGCCTCGTGAGTCTCGGCCGCGACCCCCCCGGCGCCGAGCAGGTCGAAGCTCGCGAGCGACATGTCGTTGATCGGGACGAGGGCCCCCATGGCCTGCTTCCACGCCTTGACCGTCGAGTGCCGGGTGAAGCCGGTGACGAACCTGAGGAAGCTGGGCCGCACGCTCGGCGGGACGTAGACCGGTGAGCTCGGGCTGAGGACGGCACGCAACCCGTACTTGAGGACCGCGGGCTCGGGCAGCGGCGTCGCGATGCCGGGCGTCAACCAGCCGGCGTTGCCCCACGAGGAGCCGGCCGCGACGGCATCACGTTCCATGACGGTGACCTCGACACCTCGCTCCTGGAGGAACCACGCGGTTGCGAGACCGACCATGCCGGCGCCGATGACGGCGACCTTCTCGGGGATGGGGAGACCGGACGGGGTGACGGACGACATGTAGGGCAGCTTTCAGATCGCGGGCGAGGTGGTCCCCTCCATGATCGGCCATCCTTGCACACCCGGCGTGGTGCCGCACGACCAGACTTGACCTGCTGCATGGTGCGCTGAGCACTACATCGGAGCATCATGGGCAGCATGACCCGTATGCCGCCCACCTCCATGGGAGCCCCACGCGGGCTCCCGGTCGCCGACCTCGTCGAAGCGCTCGGCGGCGGGCTGCTCGCCATCGGGGTCTCGGCGCCAGGAGCCGAGGTCGACGACGTGACGGTGGCCGAGCCTGGTTTCGGCGTCTACGGTCAGGCCGGGGATCTGCTGCTCGGCGTCGGGGTGGAGAGCCCGGAGGCGGCCATCTCGCTGCTTGGATCCGCCGTCTCGGTCGGCAGCGGCGCGGTCGTGCTCCGGCGGTCGACCGCACGCCGTCGCGCCGTCCGGGCCGCCGCCCGCCGGTCCGGCATCACCCTCGTCGAGCTCGCCGACCACGCTTCATGGGCGCATATCGTGTGGCTGCTGCGTAGCCTCCTCGACCGGGTCGCGACCGGCGCGAACATCCACGCCGACGGACCCGTCCACGATGAGCTCCTTGCCCTCGCCGACGCGTGCGCCGCGCTCGTCGATGCACCCGTGACGATCGAGGACACCCAGTCGCGGGTCCTTGCCCATTCGTCGCGCCAGGACGTCGCCGATCCGATTCGGCTCTCGACCATCGTCGGTCGCAAGGTGCCCGACGCCGTGCTCACGAGCCTGCGCGGACGTGGAGTCTTCCGGCGCCTGGCCCGATCGAACGAGCCCTTCTACGTCCCCGCCGACGGCGATCTCAGGGCCCGGCTCGTCGTCCCGGTGCGGGCCGGCCCGGAGTGGCTCGGCTCGATCTGGGCCGTCGTCGATGAGCGCCCGGACACCGAGATCGTCCGGTCACTGGCCCAGAGCGCCAGCGTCGTGGCACTGCACCTGCTGCACCTGCGCTCGCAGGTCGATCTGGCCCGCCGGATGTCCGCCGACCGACTCCGCGTCGCCGTGTCCGGCGACGCGACCGAAGCGCAGTCGTGGCTGCCGCCTGGCCCGTGGCGCATTGTCGCGCTCAGCAGCGACCCGGCCACGTCCCCGGAGCGTCGTCTCGACTCCTGGGAATCCGCGTGCCGCCGCGGCCTGTGGCGCCAGCCCCTGCTCACGACCATGGCCGAGTTGGCCGTGGCGCTCGTCCGCGAGCTGCCGGGCGACCTCACCCCCGGCACGTGGGACTGGTTGCGGGCACTCGTTGCCGATATGTCCACCACGACCGCCGTGGCGAGCGCTGCCGCGGGCCGTCCGGTGGTCCGCCCGACGGAGCTGCCGCACTCGCTACAGGATGCGCGCGAGGTGCACCGCCTCCAGGGCGCCGGCCGGGTCGCGGAGCGCGCGCTCACCATCGAGGACGCGTGGGCCGCGGTGACGTGCGAACGCGCCGTGAGCGGCATACGGGATGAGGCGATGCTCGGGCCCGTGACGAGCCTCGTGTCCCATGACGCCCGGCACGGGAGCGAGTACGGCGCGACCTTGGCCGCCTGGCTCGATCACCCGGGCGATCCCAGGGCTGCGGCGGGTCGCCTGCACGTGCACCCCAACACGCTGCGCTACCGGATGTCGCGGCTGTCCGACATCGTCGAGCTCGACCTCGCCGACCCGCAGGTGCGCCTCGCGCTGCGCCTCCAGCTACGCGTGCTGGGACACTGATGCCGGCACAGGCAGCGGCCCTGGCGCCGGTACAGGCGCCGACAGCGGCGTCATGACGCGAAGATCCGGCCGACCTGCGCCAACCGCTCTGGGACGAGCGTGAACCACGCCCATGGGCCGCGGCGCTCGCGTGTCAGCAGGCCTGCCTCGGTGAGCACCTTGAGGTGGTGTGACACCGTCGGCTGCGACAGGCCCACGGCCGGGGTGAGGTCGCAGACACAGGCGCTGTGCCCATTGGCGGCCCGGATGATGCTGAGCAACTGCAGCCGCACGGGATCGGCCACGGCCTTGAGGAGCACCGCCAGCTCGTCGGCCTCGGCGCGCTCGAGGGGAGCTCGCCGCGGCCCGCCGCAGCACTTGGCGATGGCCGAGGCGATGAGTGCTGGCTCGAGCGTCATGTCACACCTCCCTCAAGGGAACATCCCCCACATATTGACAGAGATCGATATAGGATGCCAGTCTGTGCATATCGATGAACGTCGATACGCTGCCACTGCCCCGGAAAGGACTTCGCGTGTCCCGCGTCCAGCTCGCTCTCAACGTCGCAGATCTCGAGGCGTCCATCGCCTTCTACTCGACCCTCTTCGGCGCCGAGCCGCACAAGCGCCGTCCCGGATACGCCAACTTCGTCATCACCGAGCCGCCGCTCAAACTCGTCCTCATCGAGGTGGGCGGCGAAGCCCGCGGCCAGGGCACCACGGGTGCGCTGGGCCACCTCGGGGTCGAGGTGGAGTCGAGCGCTGCCGTCGATGAGGCCGCCGGCCGCTTCCGGGAGTCGGGGGTGGCGACGTTCGACGAGCGCGACACGACGTGCTGCTACGCCCTTCAGGACAAGGTGTGGGTCCACGACCCGTCCGGGGCCCCCTGGGAGGTCTACACCGTCAAGGACGACGACCCGCAGAACGCCCGGCCGGCCACGGCCACGATCGAACTCCTCGATGGGCCCGGCGAATCCACCGGCGGATCCGTTGGATCCTCTGGATCCTCTGGATCCTCTGGATCCTCTGGATCCACTGGAGGAGCCAACGGATCCGAGTGCTGCACGCCTGCGGCCACCCCCGCGTGACCGAGGGCACCGGCGCCGGCCGGCCCAGCGGCATACGAGCGGCTGACGCTCGCCACCTCACCGAGCGGATGTCGAGGCTCGATCGCTTCCTGCCGGTCTGGATCGGTGCCGCCATGATCGCGGGCTTGCTCCTCGGCCGTCTCGTCCCCGGGCTCGGCGATGCGCTCGGCGCCGTCGAGGTCGACGGGATCTCGCTGCCGATCGCGCTCGGGCTCCTCGTGATGATGTACCCGGTGCTGGCCAAGGTCCGCTACGACCGGCTCGACACGGTGACGGGAGACCGGCGCCTCCTCGTCAGCTCGCTCCTGCTCAACTGGGTCATCGGCCCGGCCCTCATGTTCGCCCTCGCGTGGCTCCTCTTGCCGGACCTGCCGGCCTATCGGACTGGCCTGATCATCGTCGGGCTCGCCCGGTGCATCGCCATGGTCATCATCTGGAACGACCTCGCCGGCGGCGATCGCGAGGCCGCTGCCGTCCTCGTCGCCCTCAACTCGGTGTTCCAGGTCATCGCCTTCGCCGCGTTGGGCTGGTTCTACCTGTCGGTCCTGCCGGGGTGGCTCGGCCTCGACCAGGCGGAGCTCGACGTATCCCCTTGGCAGATCGCGAGATCGGTCCTCATCTTCCTCGGCGTGCCGTTGCTCGCCGGCTACCTGTCCCGACGTCTCGGGGAGCGCGCGAGGGGGCGAGACTGGTACGAACAGGCTTTCCTGCCCCGGATCGGTCCGTGGGCGCTCTACGGGCTGCTGTTCACCATCGTCATCCTCTTCGCCCTCCAGGGTGAGCAGATCACGGCCCGGCCGCTCGAGGTCGCGCGCATCGCGCTGCCGCTGCTCGCCTACTTCACGGTGATGTGGGGAGGCGGCTTCCTGCTCGGTCGCGCGATCGGCCTGTCCTACGAGCGCACTACGACGCTCGCGTTCACCGCTGCGGGCAACAACTTCGAACTCGCCATCGCCGTGGCCATCGCGACCTTCGGTGTCACATCCGGACAAGCGCTGGCCGGAGTCGTCGGGCCGCTCATCGAGGTCCCCGTCCTCGTCGGCCTGGTCTATGTCAGTCTCGCGCTGCGCGCTCAGAGTCCGGACAGCAGCCTGCGCACCTCCGACTCCCGGTAGCGACGGTGGCCACCGAGCGTGCGGATCGAGGTCAGTTTACCGGCCTTGGCCCAGCGCGTGACCGTCTTCGGGTCGACCCGAAATAGCGCAGCCACCTCCGCAGGAGTCAGCAACTTCTCCGCCTCGTCCTTGTCCGGCGTCGTCATCATCTTGGAATTCCCCACCCTCTCGCG
>JAKDLQ010000163.1 GCA_030452775.1 Micrococcales bacterium
GTGCCCCCACACCCGTCGCGCTCGCGGCGGTCGTCGCGCTCACGCTGTCGGCATGCGGCAGCAACAACGAGACGACCACGGCTGGTGACAAGCCCGCCCCGGGAACGGCAGGCTCGAGCTCGGCCGCGGGCGGCGTGACCGGGACCGTGACGGTCCTCGCCGCCGCCTCGCTCACCGAGTCCTTCGACCAGATCAAGGCGGACTTCGAGGCGGCCAACCCCGGCGCGACGATCGAGGTCTCCTACGGCTCGAGCGCGACGCTCGTCCAGCAGGTCAACGGTGGCGCCCCTGCCAACGTCATCGCCCTCGCGGGTGAGGCCGCAGCGGAGCCACTCGACAGGGCCAAGGTCAAGCAGAGTTCCGTCTTTGCCACGAACACGCTCGAGATCGCGGTGCCCGAGGGCAATCCCGGCAAGGTCACCGGCATCGCCGACTTCGGCAAGGCAGACCTGCGGCTCGTGCTCTGCGAGGCGAGCGTCCCCTGTGGCAAGGCGGCCGCGACAACGCTCGAGAAGGCCAAGGTCAACCCGTCCATCGACTCCTTCGGCTCTGACGTCAAGGCCACCCTGAGATTCGTCGAGCAGGACGAGGCCGATGCGGCGATCGTCTACCGGTCGGACGTCGCCTCCGCCAAGGACGCGGTGGAAGGTGTCGAGATCCCGGCAAATGTCAACACCTCCCTGCGCTACCCGATCATCCGCCTCGACGACAAGCCGGCCACGAGCGCCTTCGTCGACTACGTGACGTCCGATAAGGGGAGCGCGACCGTGCAGTCCTTCGGTCTCGGCGCCCCGTGATCACCGGACCTCACAACGCCCCATGAGGTGGCGCTCACGCATCGTCCTCGGGGTGCCGGCGGCGATCGGCGTGCTCCTGCTGCTCGTCCCGCTCGCTGCGCTGCTCCTGCGGGCGGACTGGACGCGGGTGATTCCCGACCTCGGGAGCGACATCGCCGGCCCCGCCCTACGCCTGTCCCTGCTGACCACGACCACCAGTGCCGTGCTGTGCCTGCTGCTCGGCACCCCGCTGGCGTGGCTGTTGGCGCGGTCCGAACACCCGGCGATGAGATGGCTGCGCGCACTACTGACGGTGCCGCTCGTGCTGCCCCCCGTCGTGGGCGGCGTGGCCCTGCTCATGACCTGGGGCCGGAACGGGCTGATCGGCCAGTACCTCGAGGGGTTCGGCATCCAGATCACCTTCACGACCGTCGCCGTTGTCCTGGCCGAGACCTTCGTCTCCCTCCCCTTCTACGTGCTCGCGGTCGAAGGCTCGATGCGCGGCCTCGACGAGCGGCTCGAGTCGGTGGCTCGCACTCTGGGCGCCAGCGACCTGCGTTACCTGCGCACCGTCGCCCTCCCGCTCGTGCTCCCCGGCATCGCGAGCGGCCTCGCCCTGGCGTGGGCCAGGGCGCTCGGCGAGTTCGGCGCGACCATCACCTTCGCCGGCAACTTCCCGGGCCGCACCCAGACCGCCCCGCTCGCCGTCTATGTCGGCCTGCAGCACGACCTGCAGATCGCGATCTCGATCAGCATCGCACTGCTCGCGGTGAGCGTCATCGTGCTCGGGCTGCTTCGCGGACGGTGGATCCGATGACCCACCCGCCCCCGGCCCGCCACGGACTCGCCGCCCGGATCGCCCTGACCCGCGGACGAGTGGCGGTCGATGTGGGCCTGCGGGCCGAGCCCGGAGAGATCATCGGGATACTCGGCCCCAACGGCGGCGGCAAGACCAGCGCCGTGCTCGCCCTCGCCGGTGTGCTGCCGCTCGAGTCGGGCCACGTCCGGGTCGGTGGTGAGGAATGGGAGGTCCCCGGGCGCACGCGCCTCGTGCCCGAGGCTCGCCACGTCGGGCTGATGCTCGCGGACCCGCTGCTCTTCCCCAATCTCAGCGCCCTCGACAACGTCGCCTACGGACCACGTAGTCGAGGACGCGCCCGCGTGGCCGCCCGAGAGCGCGCCAAGACCGAGCTGGCCAGCGTCGGCCTCACCGACCATGCGGCGATGAAGCCCAGGCAGCTGTCCTCCGGCCAGGCCGCCCGCGTGGCGCTTGCCCGCGCCCTGGCGACCGATCCGCTCCTGCTCCTGCTCGACGAGCCCCTCGCCGCCCTCGACCCGGAGACCCGCGCGCGGACTCGCTCGGACCTCGCAGCCAGGCTCACGGCATACGGCGGGATGGTGGTGCTCGTGACGCACGACCCGCTCGATGCCCTGACGCTCGCGGACCGCCTCGTCTTCATCGAGGACGGCCGGGTCACCCAGGCCGGCTCCCCGGCCGAGATCCTCCGCGAGCCTCGCACTCCCTACGTCGGTACCGTCGTTGGGCTCAACCTGTATGCCGCTCAAGGAGATTCGCGCGGGCATGTTGCCATGGAGGATGGCGGGGCTCTCGTCACGACGGATGCCAGCGAGGGCAGGGTGTGGGCGACCGTGCCGCCGAGCGCGGTCGCGCTGCACCGGCACGCTCCGGAGGGGTCGCCGCGCAACAACTGGCGGTTGCGGATCACCGACGTCACTCTGCAGGGGCAGTCGGCCCGGGTCGGCCTGAGCGGCGAGATCATCATGACGGCCGAGGTGACGCTCGCGTCCGTCACGGCACTCGGACTGCTCGTCGGCGACGAGGTGTGGGCGTCGGTCAAGGCGACCGAGGTGCGCACCTACCCCCGCTGACTCGTCCACTGACCCGGCACCGACCTGGAACCCGGGCCGGGCGCGGGTACGGGCACGGCAGACCCGGTCGGGGCGATCAGACGACATCCTTGGGCGACCTCGCCAGCCACGCACGCCAGCCGGCAGTCACGATGACAGCGCCGACCAGCGAACCGATGATGCCGCTCGGGCGCAGCGCGATCCCGTCGCCCGCGAGGAGGCTCGCCAGCAGTCCGCCGACGAACGAGCCCACGAGCCCGGCCACGATGGCCGCCGTCCAGTCGATGCTGCCGGCCTTCCCGCCGAGGACCAACTGGGCCGCGGCGCCGATGAGCATGCCGAAGAGGATGAGGCCGATGAAGAGCATGCGTGGAGCATACGGGAGCATCGCCTCGGCGGAAGGCGACCCGATCCCTGACTGGTAGCGTCACGGCCGTGCTCGGCCGCGCGGCAGTGCTCCGCTACCTCAGACGCTCGATCTACCCGGCGCCTGCGGCTCGGCCCGTCGAACTCCCGGCGGGTGCCGAGATCGTGCGGACTGACGGCACGGAGCCTGCGTTCGCAGTGCACGCGGCCGCCGCTGGTGACGCGTGCACGGTCGTGTACTTCCACGGCAACGGTGAACAGCTCAGCGACACCGGCTCGCTCAGGGCGTCGATCGTGGACGCCGGCCTCGGGTTCGTCGCCGTGGAGTACCCGGGCTATGGGCTCGCCGCCGCTCAGGATCCGAGCGAGGCGAACTTGTACCGGGCCGCCGCCGCGATGTTGGACCACCTGCATGGCACGCGAGGGCTCCACGCGGAACGCACCGTCCTGCTCGGGCACTCTCTCGGAACCGCTGTCGCCGTCGAGATGGCCACACGTGGGTATGCCTGCCGGCTCGTCCTGTCTGCGCCGTTCACCTCGACCGCCGACATGGTGCGCCATCTCACTCCCTACCTTCCGGCCGGGCTGATCGCAGCGGGGGAACGGCTCGACAGTCTGGCCAAGGCACCGCGAGTGGAGGTTCCCACGCTGCTGATCCACGGAGCGCAGGACGAGGTGGTGCCAGTGTGGATGAGCGCAACGCTGACCGACAACCTGCGCCACGCCCACCGGGTAGTCCTGCCCGGTCGCGGTCACAACGACGTCGAGGACGCGATCTCACGGGCGGCCGTGATCGCGGCGACCGAGCCACCCGAACGTTGGGCCATACTGCTGACCGGCCCGAGGACCGCGTAGCCGCACTCGAGGCTTGCGTCACAGGACTCAGAGGGACCTCACGTGGGACTACTGCAACGGCGGGGCCTGGGGGCGGAACATCGGGGACAATGGCGGGATGAACGAACCCGGGCAGGACCTCGTGCTGGCGTCGGGTCCCGGCCTGCGCGGTGGCCTTGTGATCCCTGCCGCCGAGCTCGTCGAGCGCTTCAGCAGGGCGGGCGGACCCGGCGGCCAAGGGGTCAACACGGCTGACAGCCGCGTCGAGCTGGTATTCGACCCGGCCGCGAGCGCAGCCTTCACACCAGCTCAGCGTGAACGGGTCCTGCGCACGCTCCAGGGCCGACTCGTCGGTGGGCAGTTGCGTCTCGTCGGCTCGGAGCACCGAGCGCAACGGCGCAACCGCGCAGCCGTCCGCGAGCGCCTGGCCGCGCTCCTGAAAGAGGCCCTGACGCCGACGTCACCGCGTCGGGAGACCCGCCCTACCCGAGGCTCGCAGACCCGGCGGCTCGAGGCCAAGCGGCGGCGCAGTGCGCTCAAGTCGGGTCGGCGACCCGTCACTCCTACCGAGTGAGCCGGTGGTGGACACATCGGGTCTCACGCGGGAGGGGAAGTTGGTGGTGGTCGGAGTGCTTGTTCGTAGAGGTCGACGGCTGTGACGAGCTGGGTGGGGGTGGTTCCGAGCCGCATCTGGAGGGTGATGCCGTCGAGGTGGATGGCTGAGTAGGTGACGAGGTCGTCTAGCGGCAGGTCGGTACGCACGAGTCCTTGCTCCTGCTGGGTGCGCAGGTGGTTGCGGATGGCCTCGACGATGAGGTCGCCACGGCGCGCCCAGCGGGCCCGGAAGTCGGGGTCGGTGAGCAGTTGGCGCCCGACCTCGAGGTAGCTGGCGGTGTAGGCAGGCTGGGCGCCGGTGTGGTGCTCCACGATCGCGCGCAGGCCGCCGGCCGACCACAGGCGGGCGGTGTGGGCGGTGTCTTCTTCGGCGAGGGCGACGAAGATGTCGAGCTTCGTGTCGAAGTAGTTGAAGATCGCGCCGCTGGACATGCCCGTCTCTCGCTCCAGGTCGCGGATTGTCGTGGCCTGGTAGCCGCGGCGGGCGAAGCACGCCCGTGCGGCGTTCAGCACCTGGCTGTGGCGGGCCGCTTTGTGCGCATCAGAAACCCGGGGCATACCCACAGTTTACAAAACCGAGTACGCGTTTTATTTTAGGTGGATGAGCTCGCTCCGCTCCCTCCAGTCCGTGCCGGGCCTACGCCCACTGCTGGTGGCAGAGATCGCCTCATCGTTCGCGCTGGCGGTCCAGGCGCTGGCCATTCCATGGCTGGTGCTGACCAGTGGGGGCAGCCCCACCCAGGTCGGGGTGGTGATGACCGCCGAGCTCGCCTCGGCCCTCGTGCTCGGGATTCCCTTCGGCAGCGTCGTGCAACGGGTCGGCGCCCGGCGGTGGATGATCGGCTCGGACCTGGCCAGTGTCGCCCTCGTGGTCACGATCGGCGCCCAGGCCGTCGGTATCGCGCAGGGCGCGCTCGAGCAGGC